>DKGO01000137.1 GCA_002453315.1 Caryophanales bacterium UBA6768
CTTTGGGAGAACTCAATCCAATTAAAGTTTTAGGTGGTGGGTTTTCCATAACAGATTTCTTGGCAAATGATGAGAATGGATGGGGTAAAGTATTAGATACGTTAATTTAAAAGGGGTTGCTTTAACATGAAAAATTATGAATATACCATATTACCTGAATATGCACCTTTATATCCAAAATTACCATATCACTATAAAGGATTCGAAAAAGTAAGTGTATTTTGTAGGGCTGATGTTGACAAACTAAAAAGACACATTCCAAAAGAATTTGAATTGACATCAGATATTTTTGAAGTGTTTGTTTTGAAAAATAATGAGATTGATGGTTTAAAGCCATATAGTGAGGGAGGAATTGTAATTCCCTGTAAATATAATGGAATAGAAGGTGCAACGGTCGCTTATGAGTATGTGACAACGGATGATGCCCTATGTGCTGGCAGAGAAATTTGGGGGTATCCAAAAAAATTAGCGGAGGTTTCTTTTGAAAGGGAAGGTAAAAGTATTAAAGCAACCTGCTCAAGAGATGGAGGGAAATTAATCAATATTTCTTTTCATGAAGATGATACTAAAAATTTTGAAATTCCAACATTTTCTCCTAGGCTACAGGTGAAAAGGATGACACATCCTGAAAAACTTGAAACAGATGTTAATTTTATCATTAAAAATGAATTAGAAAACCCAGAGACGAAATTATCAGTTAACGGAAATGCTGAATTAGAAATTAGGGGTAATTCCGCCGATCCACTAGATCAATTGGGGTTTAAGGGAATAATTGGATCTAATTATTCTGAGGGAACGTTTACGTTAACTTATGGAAAAGTGTTAAAAGATCTTAATAAATAAATTTTGCAATTAATTTTCTTAAAATATCACTTAGAGTGTAAAAATATATTTGATTATTACTGAAGTAGGTACGATTAAATGATAACGTTGTCAAAATCTATAGGATAAATTTTATTATAAAAAGGGAGAGGGAATTAATGGGTTCTATTCCATTTATAGCGTGGTTGTTTTATGTGATTATTCCTATTGGGTCCGGAATTGTTACTATCTGGCTTCTTAATAGAAATAAGGTGAAGGGGGAAGACAAATAAATGATTGCAACTTTTATCATATATTTAGTGATTGTGTTAGTAATTGGAACTTTAGCTGAACGTTTTGTGTCAAAAAGTGAGAAAGGATTTTACCTAGGGGACAGAAGATTTGGTCCTTTTACAACTGCAATAAGTGCTGGTGCAACCGACTCGAGTGGCTGGCAGTTTATTGGAGCCGTAGGATATGCTTATGCATTTGGAATTTCGGCAATGTGGATGCTTCCGGGTATTGTTTTAGGCTACTTATTTAACTGGGTATTTATCGCTCCACGACTTCAAAAATTTGGGATTGAACATGAGGTATTGAATCTATCAGATTACTGGGAAAAAAGGTTTAACGATAAATCACATTTATTAAAACGTACGTCTGGGGTTATCATTTCTTTGTTTTTTATTGCCTATATGGCTTCCCAATTATCCGCAGCTGGAATTACATTTGAAACGATATTTAATTTGGATTTTAAAATTAGTATATTAATTAGTGTTGTTTTTGTTTTATCCTATACTATTATGGGAGGTTATATTTCAGTTATTTGGACTGACTTTATTCAAGGAATGGTAATGTTAGGTGTTTTGTTAATAGCCCCTATCGTGTTAATTTTATATTTTTGGGGATTCCCCGAATTTTTTCAAACCATCCAAGCCATTGATCCTATTTTGGTATCATATGGTGGTGGAGAAGTTGGAGCAGTAGCATTTGGTGTAATTATTGGTTTATTTGGTATCGGGTTTGCTTATC
Source organism: Caryophanales bacterium UBA6768 (assembly GCA_002453315.1). Next base: position 1,834 of record DKGO01000137.1, read on the forward strand.
CAGGACAACCACAATTATTGCAACGTTTTTTATCAGCTAGAGATGAAAAAACGATAAGACAGGGAACATACATTTCTGTCATATGGGCTGTTGTCATTGTTGCTGGGTCTAATTTAATTGGGTTAATTGCAAGAATTTTATTGCCAAGTATAAATGATCCAGAATATGCATTTCCAACTTTAGCAATGGATTTATTTCCGGCAGTAATTGGAGGAATTGTAATTGCTGCTATTTTCGCTGCGATACAGTCCACTTTTTCATCACAATTAATGGTAGCTACTCAATCGATTGCAACAGATATAATCAAGACAATTTCAAAAAAGAAATATACAAATAAACAAAATGTAACGATGGCCCGGGTAATAATGTTAGTCCTTAGTATATTGGCTACTGTTATTGCTTTATTAAATATAGAGACAGTATTTCATTTAACTTTATATGCCTTTGCTGGGTTAGGGGCGAGTTTTGGTCCACTTCTAATTTTAAGTTTAACAACGGATAAAGTTACTGTACAAGGTGCATTTTGGGGAATGATTTTGGGAACAGTAGTTACGGTAATATGGAAATTATCACCGTATTCAGTTTATTTATATGAAATAATACCGGGAATTATTTTTTCTGTTATGACAATATTATTGGTTAGTAAATGGACTTATAAAAAAAGTTCAAATGAAAATTTGAGCTAATCGTTTAATGTCGAGAAAGGATAGATATTTTTGGAATTTAATGATAAGGTTGGCATCATCACTGGAGCAGCCGGGGTATTAGGGAGATCACTCGTTAAATTATACATTAAAAAAGGGGCAAAGTTAGTACTGATAGATTTAAATGAGAAAGAATTAAACGAAATTTATCAACTCCATTCTTCATCCGATATGCTATTAATTAAAGCCGATGTAACAAGGGAAGAAGATGTAAAAGAATATTATAAAAGGGCAGTAGATAAATTTGGGAAAATCGACTTTGTCATTAATAATGCAGGTATTGAAGGAAAACTTGAAAGCTTGCATAATTTAAAAGTAATTGATTTTGACAGAGTCATCAATATTAATGTAAAAAGTGTATTTTTGAATTTAAAATATGCCCTACAAGTCATGTTAAAACAAGGATATGGAAATATAGTGAATATTTCATCAGATGCAGGTTTTAGTGCCTCTCCAGGGTTAAGTGCCTATGTAACGTCCAAACACGGAGTAATAGGGTTAACGAAGAGTGCAGCAGTCGAGTATGGAGAACATAATATAAGAATTAATTCTGTTTGCCCAGGGTCATTAAATTCCAGAATGATGGATTCAATTAAAAAAATGAGTGCCGATTCTAACATTGGAAATAACTCCCATGATGAGATAAATTATGAGGATAGAATTCCTTTAAAAAGATTTGGCAATGCTAGTGAAGTAGCTGAACTGGTTTGTTTTTTAACTTCTGATAGAGCCTCTTTTATAAATGGGAGTAATTATTTAATTGATGGAGGAAAAAGTGCCTGGTAGTTTATATTAAGTGTTCTAATTCTGAATCGTATAGTGGAGGGTTAATTATTTCTCATTAACATACTTGATATAATAATAAGTGTACAAAAACGTCTTGTTTACTTTTTTAATTTGTAAACGAGACGTTTTTTGTTCACCCAGATAGGTGAATTAGAGAGTCCCAAGTACAATCATGTAGCGGTTAGCCCATAGCTAAAAAGACATAGGTGTTCATTGAATATGGAATCTGAAGAGGCAAAATCAGGTCTAACGAATAGATATCATATAGAAGGCAATGGTATTGTTTTCTGAAAAACAGTTCATAACTTATTATGCCCCCTAACTTTGAATCCAGATTTATTCATCGTAAATACTATTTAATTTTATTATCGATTACCTACCCGCAAAGATCGATCATCTTACTCAATAATCTCCCTTTGATAGAATTGTAGGATTGATCAAAATCATGCATAAATTGACAAATAAAACGGAAACTAGTGTAACTGTTGTTAAATAGTGTTCAGATAAAATTATTGTGCAACAATTTATATCTATTCTGATAAGCAATAGTGGCCGTTTTAATAAGACTTGGGGCTCTAAATGGAGGTTAGGAGAAAGGTATGGAAAAATATTTACTTGAGGTAATTATTGGTACTGTTATGGGATTTATTGCAAGAATTGCATTTCTAAGAACAGACTTTAGACAGTATCCTACATATCCAACCGGTAGAAATATTCACATTTCATTTGGTTTTATCGCAGCCATGATTGGAGCGGTGGCTGTCCCTGCAGTGGCTGAATCCGATTGGACTGCCGTTACATTTTTGGGTCTTGCTGCCACACAGTTTAGGGAGATTCGATCGATGGAAAGGGAGACACTAGAAAAAGTCGATCTAAAAGAATTAGTCAAGCGAGGTGAAGGATTTATTGAGGGAATGGCCCAAGCCTTCGAGAGTCGTAATTATTTTGTTATGTTTGTTGCCCTAATAACAACGTTAATTTCCATATATAAAATTTGGCTAGGAATGATAGGTGGGATTATATTTATCTTTATCTCTAAGCTTTTGATGAAAGGAAAAATGCTCATGAAAATAGCAGATATTTCCGAAGGTGAGATAAGGTTTGATGGTCCGAATCTTTATGTCAGCGATATTCATATTAAAAATGTCGGGCTGAAGGAAAGTCAAAAAGTTATTACGGAGAGGGCAGTTGGTGCAATTATAACACCTAAAAATGAAAATAGCATACTGACAATATCCAATCTAGGACAACGACAAGCAATGTTACACCATATTTCAAATGCATTAGGATCTTATCTTGATTCCGGAGAACCTGATTTCATCCCACTTTCAAAAAGAAATATGGAGGATGGAAGGGTTGCGTTATTTTTTTTACCAAGGGAAAAGGATTTTAAACAAATTAAAACGGTTTTAAGACATGTCCCAATTCTTGATAGTGCTATTCGTTTACCAAGTAAGGCAGTAAAAGGGAAAGGGAAGGATAGGTGAAACTGAATGGATAAGGATTTACCAACAAATATTATGGCTGTCATTACAATAAACCAAGAAAACCTCAAGGGTGGTGGGGTCCCTATATTTATTGCAATGGATAAGGATGAATTGCAGCAAACAAGCTCAAGGCTTGAGAAGATCCTTGATGCCTCTGCACATGAAATCGATCAAAATACAATGATTATTGTAGCCCATTAAATGATAGTTTTTATAGGTTGAAAAATTTGCGTCCATTCAGTGGGGACTTATCGTTCGATGATTGAACCTATATTTAGGGTATCTTCATGTATACTTTTCCAAATTAGACAAAAAATTAAAGGAGGAATGAAATTTTAGAAAGAGTGAGTTTTATGCGGTTTTTAGCTTTAATAAAAAAAGGTAATTTATCCTCTGGTCTTGCTGCACTTGGTAATTTGATTATTTCAATAGCAAAGTTTATTGTTGCTTTCATTAGTGGGAATGGGACAATGTTTGCAACTGCCATGCATTCAATGGCAGATACGATAAACCAGGGATTTGTTTATATTGGTAGTATTTTAGCGGAAATGACTCCATCAAAGCGATTTCCAATTGGCTTTGGTAGGGTGATTAATATATTTTGTATGGTTGCAGTCATTGTTGTGACTGTCATGGCTTATGAGACACTAAAATCGGGTTGGGAGTTACTGCTGAATCCTCAGGAATCCAGTAATTTTATTTTGAATATTAGTGTTTTGGTGATTGCATTTTTAATTGATGGTTATGTTTTATTGAGAACGATGAAAGAAATCATTCATGAAGCGGGAGCCAAGCGGCATAGTAATTTATTTGTGGATGCGTATAAAAATGTAAAAAAATCTGCTCCAGCGACGAAGCTTGTTTTTTATGAGGATATTGTAGCAACACTTGGGGCAGTGCTTGCCATTATCGGAATTATTCTTGGTCAATTTTTTGGAATATTAAAAGCCGATGGATTAATTTCTATTTTAATTGGAATGCTTATGCTGTTTGTCGTTTTTAGAGTTGGATACGATAATATGGTAGGTTTAATTGGAGTTGCGGCACCGGTTGTAGTTGAAAAGGCAATTGCGGAAAAGCTGCTATCAGACCCTTGTGTTGTAGATATTTATGGGATGCGTGTTATTCAGGAAGGAAGAGCATATCATGTGGAAGTGACAGTAGAGCTAAAGAAAGGCCTTACCTTGGCAGAAGCGGATGACTTAAAATTCAAACTGACGGAGATACTGTTGCGTGAACCAAATATTACAGACGTAGTACTAGGCATCATTGAAGATAATGATAAAAAAACGTGGCCGGATGAGATGAACCAGCGCCCATAGCATGATGGGCGGTTATGTGTTATTTGACAACTATCACATTTTTACAAGCTAACGGTAGACTCCACCACCGTAAACGTATTGTTTATCGTATCTAAATTGCCGATGGCTCCAATGGGGATAGCTGCCTTAAAAAAACCATGTCCTGTCGTGACATTTGTCATTAAAGGTTTTCCTAAAGGAACGATAAAAGCGTTGATTAAATCATCATATGATGTACCATAAGCTATTTGGCAATTGGTACATTCCCCCATGACAATCCCAATACAATCGTCAAATTTTCCAGCTAACTTAAGCATTTCTAAATATCTGTAAACTGTATTAACGGGTTCATTTGTTTCCTCTAAAAATAGTATTTTCCCCCTCGTATCGATTTCAAATGGTGTACCAAATGCACTGATGATAGATGTTAAATTGCCACCAACAATAGGTCCCGTGACATTTCCCGGGATTCGACTTATTTGTGGAATAGACGGTGGATTAACAATCGTGCGAGTAGGTACTAGACTAGAGGTCGCAGAAAAAAACTGATTAAAATTATACATTGGCGTGCTTTGATTAAAGTTTATCAATAGCAAACTATGTAGTGTAATCAAGTTTGATAATTGTGCTAATGTGTTCAGCAAAATAGTGATATCACTATAACCAGATAGAAGTTTTGGATGATCCTGAATAAATGAATAATCCAAAAAAGGTAATATTCCCGCAACCCCTACTCCCCCTCTGGTTGGTAAAATTAACTTTACTGCCTCGTTAGCGAACATATTCATTAAATCTTGTGCCCTCATTTCAGGTGGACCCGCTAGAAATCCCGTACTTGCATAAACAGATTCACCTATCACAACTTCAAATCCGAAATCCCTTAATGTTGCGATTCTCTCATTAATGGTATCCGCCGCTAAGGGTGAACCTAATGTGACGATTCCAATGGTATCACCAAATTGCAAAATGGGTGGTTTAATTGCCATGATTTACACCTACATTTCATGTCTTTAACCTATTGTATTTAAAATGTATTTAAAATGTTCCAATTTAGCTTCTGAAAAAACCAAAGAAGCCTATTCGGAATACAGTGAACAACTCATAGAAATGATTCAAAATTTGCTCGGTTATTACAGAATTTATAAGCGAGAAAGTCCATGTCTTTAGGCGTGGGATGAAAGCGTATAAATATATTCGTGGACGTTGGTATGCCACTGTTGCTATTAAATTTGAAGCAGAAAAACCGGTAAAAGAGCTGGGGGGTTCTATACAACACATCAAGTGAGTGAAGTGGATGGCACAAATTGTCCCCAAATTATCTGACATTAAATCGATTTATGACCCAACCGATGGTTCGGTTCATTATTGCTCACGGTTGGTAAGCATTTAACTGGTCATTACCCTACCATATCGGAAACCATGGCAAGAATTAGATGGTGATGAAGAAGTAAAGGAAACTTTTATGAAAATTTTTAAAGACGTTTCAGAGCAAATGAATTTAGTGACACAATATTATGAATATCAATGGGACGATGAAAAGTTTGGTATCGACGAACATACATGGATCATATATGTCGGTACCTATCATAATGTGATGCGAGAGGAAGGTGCTCAACCGGATGACCCGATGGAGCCACAGCCACTTGTCGGTCAAACAGGACTTGCTAGCAGGCCAGTTATCGATGCCAACCATATTTTAAGTTTAATCGATGAGCGTTCAACAACGGATGTGCAAACGGCTGATGCTGAAACATTAAGGATTGTTTATCAACAAATTAAGTCATCCGGGTGACCATGAACAAGCAGAATTGTAAAAATTTTTGTGAAAGAAGAACTTGAAACAGGTAACATTTTTCTGGTGAAGTAAATTTTGACGAAGCATTTGAAACGTGGAAAAATAATAAAAAGAAAGGTGACATCTATGAGATTTCAAGAGTGGGGAATAGATGGGTCAGTCTTTGAAAATGCAGTCAAGGCTTATTCAATTTCAGAACCCGATGCCATTCCCTATATCGATGCAATTGTCCGTAATTTAAATTTTTCCTAAGCAACAAAAAAACAAGCAGAAAGCCGGCTTGGACATAATATGAAACTGACGCCATATTTGAAAGAGGCTATCCCGAAGATTAAAGAAAAGTATCGGATTTGATTTAACATATAAGCATAATTATGTAGCATTTTCGGAACAATTGTAATACAATGTAATACTAGGAGGGGTTTTTATGTCTATTATTTCATTACGAATGAGTGAAGAGGAAGAAAAGGTAATTAAGGATTATGCAAAATTAAATAATGTAACTGTTTCCGAATTATTTCGATCGGCTGTTTTAGAAAAAATCGAGGCTGATATTGATTTAAAGTTGTATAACGAAGCAATTGAAGAACATGAGAGTTCCCCTAACGATATTTCCTTTGATGACATGATGAAAGATTTGGATTTGAACTGATGAAATATGAAGTGAGATTTGAAAGAAGGACACAAAAATCGTTAAAAAAGATGGATAAACACAATGCTTTAATCATCATGGCATGGATAAAGAAAAACCTCGTCGAAACGACTAATCCTAGGCGGTTTGGCAAAGGTTTAAAAGGGAATAAAAGTGAAGAATGGCGATATAGAATAGGGGATTATCGAATCATTTCACATATTGATGATGACAAAATAATTATATTAATTTTAGAGATTGGTCATAGGCGTGATATTTATAACTAAGGCAGCAAATTATTTGAACTACTATAATAGGGTGTTCTTTTTTAATATATTAAAAGTTCCTTGCTTCATTGCTTGGAAATAAATTTGTACCACAACAGGCGGTTTTACCGTAACATCCACGTTGTACGCATATTGTAGCCTCAACTAAGGGTGTGTCATTTCAAACCTCCACAAAATTGTCTGATTAACGGTGAAGCTGCGGATTGGCTTATAAGCAGGGAGCAAGCTTGGACATAATATGAAACTGACGCCATATTTGAAAGAAGTGATCCCGAAGATTAAAGAAAAGTATCGGATTTAATTTATAAAATGGGGTATTAATTTAGAGGAATAATTTAAAAATGAATTTGGACAATTTGAGAAAGGATTACAATCATATCATGTTTGTGTATATTTTAGTCGATTGGCAGAGAGGGACCCCCAGTCATTTTCAAAGGGGAAAAAGCATCAAGTATTAATGTTGATTTTAAAACAATCTCAAAAAAGGTGCATCCTTTAAACCGAAAGAGAATGGTCACCGTCTTCAACCACTGTTACATCAATTTTCTAAAATAAAAAGTAAATCTATTGCCTTACGTATTATTTACCGTCCGGTACAAAAAGCTAGTTTTATAGAGATGCAAATTATAGAAATAGGGCATCGGGATAGGAATAAGGTATATGATTTAGCCAAAGATAGAATAACCGCCTTTTTGGAAGAAATGGATACCAAAAAAAATTAACGAACTTTTTATTCTGTAGTAAGTATAAGGATAAGTTATAGGCATTAGTTTTACTAGTTTGTGATACAAGTAAAAAGGATTATATTTATGGGTAATGCTGATTAAAGCATTACTTTTTTCTTTTTTTATTTCAAATCTTAACTCTCCTTTAACCATGGTCGTTTATATTGTAATGAAAAGCAAATAAAGGTCTTAAAAGGGGGGAGTATTTAAGGGTGATGGTGCACGAGGCAAATTCATGATAATTTACGTTCTAAAAGATATTCCGTGAGTAACACAATATATGTCATATAAATGTGAGTAAAGGTTTTGAATATTGTGCATAGTAATAGATCTAATGGAATAAAATTAAAAGGTTGGTTATAGTCTTAGGGTAGGAAGGAAACAACTACAAATGGTGAACAAGAAGATAATGATGTTCCCGTAACCCTTCAGCTAATTTATTGTATAAATGAATTCTTTACATTTACTTTCACGATTAATGTTGTAAATTCCCTGGGCTTGAGGAATAAGAGGGAAGTGGTACAATAACCCCGTTAAGAAATATATGTGTTTCAAATAATGAAATGCATAAATCTTCATTATTTGTAAGTGTGGAATGGAATGGTGAAGGTTTATTTTTTTTGGAGAATTTGAAAAAATTGAGAATAAATCAAGAGGAATACTATTATCATGTTTAATAGTAGGGGTTATCTGGTAATAGTAGTGTGAAATCCAAAAAGAAAAGAGGGTTAGTATATGAAGAAGTTAATAATGTCAATTCTTTTAGGTGTACCCTTTGTTCTAGGAGCTTGTGGTGGTGGCGGAAATGATGCAAATAATAACAATGGTGAACAATCCGTTAATTCCGCAGGAGAAGAAGTTTATCAACAGAATTGTGCTACTTGTCACGGTGATGATTTGTCAGGGGATATTGGTCCATCATTGGAAAAGGTTGGTGCTGATTATTCTGTCGATGAAATTAAAGAGATTATCGAAGAGGGAAAAGGTCAAATGCCTCCTGGAATCGTCGAAGGTGATGAAAAAGATGCTGTTGCAGAATGGTTAGCTACTCACGATTAATCAACATATAAAACTTTTTTTCGGGGCTTTCAAAGCCTCGGTCATTTCTGTATGATGGCTCTGTTAATCTTGTTGTTGATAAAGAACATTTCAACTTTAAAGATTAACAGAGCCAAATGATTAATTGTGACGTATTGCTTCAATACTTGCCTTATATTCATTTTTTAATGTTGTAATAATTTCTTTTGTAGTTTCCTGTTTTTTCACTGCTGCTACCCCTTGACCAGCAGACCAAATATCACGCCATGCTTTGACATTAACTAAATGAGACAAATCTATTTCATCCCTTGGTTTCAAAGTTTTTGGATCAATGCCTTCTTTAATTAAACTTGGGATAAGCACATTCGCGTGAACACCACTGAAAGAATCTGTGTAGAGTATGTCATTCATCGTTGCATCGATGACCATTTGTTTATATTCCTCCTGTGCACTGCTTTCCTTGGCAGCAATGAAACGAGTACCGACATAGGCATAATCAGCTCCCATGATTTTTGCCGCAGCGATATCCTTTCCAGAAGAGATAGAGCCTGACAAAATAATAGTCCCTTCATAAAATTCTTTTACTGCTGTAACAAATGCAAAGGGATTAATGATACCTCCATGTCCACCTGCACCTGAACAAACTAAGATAAGTCCATCAACACCAGTTTCAGCAGATTTTTTAGCATGGTTAATGTTAGCTACATCAGAGTAAACTAACCCACCATATTGATGAACAACTTCTAAAGTTTCTCCAGGATGTCCTAAAGAGGTAATCACAATTGGTGGTTGGAATTTTTTAATCAATTCTAAGTCATCGTCATATCGTTTGTTTGCTTTTTTATGACAAATAAAATTTACTGCCCAAGGAATATCCCCTAATCCATCCTTAACTTGTTGTAACCATTCAGCACACTTTTCAACTGGACGAGCATTTAAAAGTGGAAAGGAACCAATGACCCCTTCCCTACCAGATTCTATGACCATTTCTGGTGTAGATACTAAAAACATTGGGGCAACAATTATTGGCAATTTAGACATTTTCAATCACCACCGCAATTCCTTGGCCACCACCAATACATAAACTAGCCACACCATATTTTCCATTCACTCGTTTTAATTCATATGCCAACGTGAGCAACAATCTTGTTCCACTTACCCCAACCGGATGGCCCAAAGCGATGGCCCCACCATTAACATTTGTTTTTGCTCGCTCTAATCCTAATTCTTTTTCAACTGCTAAATATTGGGCCGCAAATGCTTCGTTCACTTCAACCAAATCCATATCATCTAAAGTTAAGTTCGCTCGGTCTAAAGCCTGGCGAATCGCAGGTACTGGTCCGATTCCCATTTTTGTTGGGTCGACACCGACAACACCCCAGGAAACGATACGAGCAATAGGTGATAAACTATTTTTATTTACTGCACTTTCGCCGGCGACAATAACAGATGCTGCCCCGTCATTGATTCCTGAAGCATTACCTGCTGTTACTGTTCCATCCTTTTTAAATGAGGTGCGTAATTTTGCCATTGAAGTTGCATCAATAGTTGGTCGGATATGTTCATCTTGATCAATGACATTTGTACCTTTTCGGGTTTTTACTTCAACAGGAACAATTTCCTCGGCATAAATCCCTGTTTCCCGGGCCTTATTAGCACGTTGATGTGATTCAATAGAAAACTGATCTTGTTCTTCCCTTGTGATAGAATATTGTTCCGCTAAATTTTCAGCAGTCATTCCCATTCCACAACCAGCATGATTGTCCGTTAATGTCGCAAGTAACATATCTTCAAATTGCAAATTCCCCATTTTTGATCCGCCAAATCGTTGTTTGAAATTGGAGTAAGGGGATTGTGACATATTTTCTGCTCCACCTGCAAGGATTAAATTTGCTTCATTTAATAAAATTTGTTGTGCTGCTGTAACGATTGATTGTGCCCCAGATCCACAAAGTCGGTTTAAAGTTAATGCGGGGATTTCCTTTGGGACACCTGCTTTTAATCCGATATGGCGAGCTAAATAGGCTGCATTTTCACTCGTATGAATGACATTTCCATAAATGACCTGGTCAATTTGATCCGTCTGAACCTTAGATCTTTTTAAAGCCTCGATAGCAGTTGTTTTCCCTAAATCAGAGGCATCTACTGAAGCAAATGAACCACCAAACTCGGTAAAAGCAGTCCTTGCCCCATCAACGATATAAACATTTGTCACGATAATTTCTCCCTTCAAATTGTTTTTAGTGCTATGTTAAAAAATAAACCATCTTGTTGTAAAACGTTTTTAAAATTTCTAACGCTCATTTTACATTTGTACGTAAAATTATGACATGTTTTAATTAAATTATACGTTACTGATAAGGCGGATGCGAGGATATTGATACTATTTTCTAGAAAATCCTATGAAAAACTTGTTTCCCCTTTTAACAGTTGCTTGCCAATTGTTCGTAATTGCATTTCTGTCGTACCATCTGGCACACGTTGTTCCCTAGCCCATCTCCAAGCATGTTCAAGCCCTAGTTCGTTTGTCAATCCCATCCCACCATGAATTTGCATGCATTTATCAGGCACAGATTGACACATTTCAGTTGCGTGGGCTTTAACAGATAGTTTTTAAACAAGGTTTGATTGAGGGGGAATTTCTACAGTCAACAAAAACAAAAATTATGTCAAAATAATGAATAAGTACAAGTTTTATGTAAATAGTGAGTTATGTCACAACATACCTTTTTGAAAAAGGGTATGCTATAGTTAGCTTATTTCATAGGAGGTTTTTGTCATGCAAACATTTACGGCTGAAAGTAAACCAGCTGATATTATAAAGGTATATCCAAAGGCAAGTGACTTATTTAAAGCCCATCGGATTGATTTTTGTTGTGGTGGAGACAAGGCTCTCCAAGAATCTTTTGATGAAAAAGGTTTAAATGGGGAAGAAATACTTTCCACTTTAAATAGTACGTATGAAGAATGGAGTAAGGAAGATAATAATGTCGTTGATTGGGACCAAGTGCCAGTCCCGGAACTAATCGATCATATTATTTATCACCACCATGCCTATTTAAGACAAGAATTACCTGCATTGAGGGAATTCGTGACGCGTGTTTTTCAACGCCATGGGATGGACCAGCCCCATTTAAGAGACTTATATCGTTTATACAATGAATTCCAAATGGAAATGGAAGAACACAGCTTAAAAGAAGAAGCGGAAGTATTCCCACTAATGAAAGAATATTCGGATAATCCATCTCAAGAATTGTTAGAAAAAATTAAGTTGGCAAATGGTAATTTAGAAGACGAACATAATGTAGCTGGTGATTTATTGAAAAAGATGCGTACGATAACGAATGGATTTGAACCACCACTTCATGCATGTGGTACGTATCGAGTGGCCTATGCTCGCTTGGAAGAATTAGAGGAAGAAACATTTCAACATGTTCATTTGGAAAACAACGTTTTATTTAAAAAATTTAACTAAAAAATATTACCTACATCGGATAGTTAATAACCTTTTCCCGAATCTTTGGGAGAAGGTTATTTTGGTTATTGAACGAATTGAATATTATTTGACTTTGTAAATTTCGGGAACTATACTCTGCATTGTTTTCGGTTAATCCATGTACTATAATTTAAGGAGAATGATTCTTAAATATATAGATAAAACATATGAAGGGGAATTGTCATGGCCCAAAAAGCTACCTCTGAATTTTTAAAAAGATTACTTCAGCAAGAAAATGAAAGCCATTTCATTAGCGAAGCTGTTGAACTTGATGACATTGATCATATTTTACTTGATCATTATCAGGCCTTTGTTGAAAATCATTCAGATATTATTTTCATATTGTCATTAGAAGGTGACATTGTTACCCAAAATAATGATATTTTCACTTGTTTAGGATACCCTTCAGAACATCATAAAAATTATAAGGAAATTATGTCGGAAAGCCATTACAAGAAAATGAAACAGGCATTTACCAAAGCGAAAAAAGGGGAAATGTCGGAAGAAACGATTGAACTAGTACAAAGTGATGGGAAGCCTGCCTATTTTCATATTACATTTTTTACGATAAAATCTACTACTGATCTTTTTGCGGGAATTTATGTTGTGGCACAAAATAAAACAAAAGAAATAACATTGCAAAAAGATTTAACGAACATAAATGAATTTTACGAAACTATTTTTAATCATTTAGATGTAGGGATTTGGGCTAGAAATTATCAAGATGATGAATTGACATTTGCTTCAAAAGGATTGGGAAAAATAATGAACGTGTCAATTTCCGATATATATGATGGGAGATTTGCATGGGATGAGATGATCCCGGAAAAGTTTCATCAATTGTTATCTGATAATTCCAAGTTGATTCATAAGTCAAAACGGATTAAACAGACGTATCAAATAAATTTAACAAATGGAAAGACAAAATGATTGCATGAACAAATTATTCCACAAGCGAATGATCGTGGAGAAGTAACGTATTTATTTGGTTTAGTGATGGATATTACGGAAAGGATGTCTTTACGAGAGCAATTACAATTTATGCTACATAACGATCCGGTAACGACCCTACCAAATCAACATAAATTATTTATTCAACTTGATAAATTAACCGAATTTAAACATCATCATTTTGCGATTTTTTGTGTAAGTCTTAACAATTTTGAATGGTACAATAATTCGTTAGGGCTTTTAATTGGGGAAAAGTTATTAAAAAATGTTGCGAATAAGTTAATCGAATGTTTACCAAAAGGAGCGACTTTATATAAAACGAAGCTGAATGAATTCGTATGTACGATTGAAAACTATGACAATAAAAGCGATGTATTGGCAAGTGTCGAAAAAATACTTAATTTGATGAAAGAAACATTGGTTATTAACGATTACCAAATTAATTTACAAACAAGTGTTGGCGTAAGTTTTTTTCCTGAAAACGGAGAGGACAAACATGACATATTACGTCATACACAATCAGCACTATACCACGCAAAACAGCCGGGGGAAGAAAATGTCCAACTTTACTCTGCTGATCAGGATATTTACTCCTTAAAGAAATCTATGTTGCATCAGGATTTAATGAATGCTACAAAGGAAAAGGAATTTGAATTGTATTTTCAACCAATTGTTAATGCGACAACTGGGGAAATTGTTTGGAGTGAAGCATTGATTCGCTGGAATCATAAAAAATGGGGGCAAGTATCACCGCGGGAATTTATCCCATTGGCAGAGGAATGTCATTTAATCCACGATATTACAGATTGGACAATTCATGAAACGTGCTCCCAGTTAAGCGAATGGCTTAAAAAGGAAAAGAATGTTCGACCCATTTCAATTAACATTTCACCATTACGTTTTTTAAAAAAGGACTTTGTTGAAGTAATGGAAAAAGCATTGAATTCCTATCAAATTCCTAGCAAATACATTATTTTAGAAATAACCGAAAGTGTCATTGTCAGTCGGGAACATATATTTAATGAAACATTACAATCAATGAAACGATTAGGTATCAAAATTGCCTTAGACGATTTTGGGACGGGATATGCCTCTTTTCAATATTTACATCAATATGATTTTGACATTATCAAAATTGATCGCTCGTTTATTTATCATTTACAAATCAATAATCAGAAAGAATCGGCAATTATTATATCAATGATTAAGTTAGCAAAAAGTTTAAATATGCTCGTAGTTGCTGAAGGGATAGAAGAAAAAACCCAGTTAGAATTTTTGCGGGATCATGGATGTCAATTAATACAAGGATACATCTATGCCCAACCACTGCCAATGAAGGAATACACAGAGTTGCTAAAAGTCACACCATTAAAGCCACAAAATGTTATGATTTCAGAAGGGGGAAAAGAGGAACAAAGGAAATATGTTCGTTTCCATTTTCCTGGGAATATTGTTTCACAAATGAATATTAGTGAATTGAATAATAAAAAGGTGGATGTAGGATTTACCAACATATTAGTTAATAATATTAGTTTGGGTGGACTAAAATTTTATTCGTATTTAAAATTGCCCGTTAATCCAAAGATGACGTTAACGTTTAACATGAAAATGATGGGAACGGCGTTTTCCTTTAAAGGTAATATTGTTTGGGTCATTGAAGAAACGGCGGGGCTATTTTCTTATGGGGTTTCTTTTACTGATATTACGGAACAGGAAAAAGATCAGTTAGAAAAAATCATTCATCAAATGACTTCTTTCCAAAATATGAAAGAGGAAATCCCCGATACACTCATCATTAAAACTAGCCCAATTAACTATTTAAAATCAATTGTCAAATAGTAATAACCAATTTGATTATGGCGTGTTAATTAGGTAAAATCATATGTTATATATGGATAAAGAATATCATGCTATGATAGATCAATCATGTGGAATTTTTAAATGAAAAGGTCGATTTTAGGAGAATGTGACAAAGGGGAGTCAGGTATTGGATTATATTTTTCTTATATTAGTCGCCATTGTTGGGTTGTTCTTTGTTTTTAAAAGACGGGATGAGTGGAAAGAAAAGTTATCAAAATTAGGTGCAAAACAAATTGTAGGAATTGTATTAGTCTATGTTGTGACACTGGTTGTCGTGTTTGTATTAATCTATTTTGGAGGTAATTATTTAGCAAATTTAGTAACAAATGAAACAGGACAAATAGTCGTAAAAATATTGATTCTATTCTTCGTTTTAACGACGTGTGTTGGAATTTTAAATAAAGTCGTCACGAAAATTTCAAAAGGGGTTTTATAATAAATTAATTTTGAAATGGGAGTTTATTTTTAATCACAAATGGAACATATAATATGATAAACAGAAGAAACGTGACACCTTCTAAAACGAAAATGTAATATGGATAAGGTCCAAGGAAATCTAGCAAACTAGCCCCTTGCGGTTTTTCCATTAAAAACATATAGTTCGCTGATACAAGTTTATTAATGATGAATACCATTAACGCAATCCCATTTAACGTCATAAACGACCTCAAGAGTGACCGAAACGTAATGTTAAATTGATAAAAGATAATTAAAATGAGTGGAGAAATAATAAGTAGCATATGATCAATAAAGAATTGTAAAAAGCGAAATTGGGGGAAACCAAAATATAAATCAGGTGTCAAAATCGCCTGGATAGCGCCACCGATGGCAATAAAATAAAAGACGTCACAGAGGAAGCGGTTTTTTGTTAACAACATAATCCCACCCATGACGGTCGCAATACTGCATAGTTCCAACGGTAAGGAGGAAGTGACTAGCCAGTTGTCAGTAATGATATACCAAATATCAAGACTAACTCTACTTAAGATTAATCCCCAGCCTACAGTAAGTCGAATGGTACGACGATAAGGCATTAGCGAATGACGAAACAGAAAAAGAGAAGATATGACAAGAAAAATAATTACTATTGTCATGAAATGCTCGAAAGAACCCATTTGAAAAGTGACATTTGGATTGTAATACCAATTCATTATTTTACACCTCATTACCAAAAGGTTTTTTGGAAATATGGAATGTGTACTATTTTATCATATTTTTTTGTGGAGGAAAAAAACTTAACAAACAGTATGCTAAGTTTTGTTAGTGACGAGTCGTTTATTTGCCTGTTCACGTTTGAAAATCACAATTGTGAGTAGCAAGCTTGTGCCAATTAATAAAGAACTTGTAACGAAAAAGATGGATGAGAATCCAAATAGTGCCGACAAGATTCCCCCTAATGATGGTCCGATAATATTGCCAAGAAATTGTAAGCTCGTGTTATAGCCAATCACTTCCCCTTGCATGGAAAGTGGTGCTTCATTACGTATATAGGCGATTCTGGAGAGTAAAATGCCTCCGATGGCAGACCCAACAACAAACCGTAATCCTACTAATTGCCAAATATTCGTGACAAATGCGCCTGGGAAATAGGCAATAGCGGCTAAAATTAATAAAATAACTAACATGTTGGCATGACCAAATCGATCACCAAATTTTCCCCATGGCTTAACGAATAGTAGACTACCGAGTCCGGCGGCTGAAAATGTCAGACCAGCATAAAAAGAAATTTGTTCTGGCCCGTTTATTTCAATGACATATAACGAGATAATTGGTTGAATACTAAAGTGAGCGACTTGTACGAGTGTCGATGTTAACATGACAACGAGTAAAACAGGGTGGCTAATGATATGTTGCAAAACTTCTTTTGTCGAATACATTTTGCCATCTGCATGGCTCGTTATTTTTAATTGCATCTCTTTAATGCCAAATTTTACGATAATGGCAGATATAAATATTGAAATTGACACTAATTGAAAAGTTGCACTATAGCCTATTGAATCAGCAAGAACCCCGCCAATTAAAGGACCTAACAATGACCCCGAAACACCTGCTGTTTGAAGTGTGCCAAGTATTTTTCCAGCAGTTTTTTTCGGGGTTTGTGTCGAGATAAGGGCTTGAGACATCGGGATAAAACCGGTGAAAAGTCCCATAAAAAGACGCAATAAAAAAAGCTGCCAAACTGTTGTGGCAAACCCCATTAAAAGTACTGATAAAGCTAATCCTGAAGAAGAGATAATTAGAATATTTTTCCGTCCATATTTATCACCAATTCTACCCCAAATTGGTGCAACGATAAAGGCTGTTACGAATGTGATAGCAAAAACTAATCCTGACCATGTTTGTACATAGGCATCTGTGAAATTCCCTAACGTCTCAATATACAAAGCGATAAATGGCAGGATCATCGTCATACTACTTGCAATAAAAAAGTTGGCAAACCACATAATACTAACGTTTCGTTTGACAAGTCTTTCTTGATATAAAATGATATAACACTTCTTTCTTCTATACTATTCTATCTATAAGTATACATGAAGGGAGGTTGGATAGTAATTTATCTGCTTAATTAATAGAATGGAATTAATGAAAATGCTTATCATTTTTTTAAAAAAGATGTATAGTAAAGGGAAAGAAATATTGAAGGATGATATGGATGGAAGCAATATTAGCGATATTAATAGGCATTGGTTTAAGTGCCTCAGCAGGATTTCGCATATTTACACCTTTGCTATTGACGAGCATTGCAACTAAATTATCTTGGGTAACATTGGCTGATGGATTTGATTGGATTAGTTCAACACCGGCTTTAATTGCTTTTTCTATTGCATTAGTTGTTGAAATTGCCTCTTACTATATCCCCGTCGTTGACAATTTTGTTAAGGTGATTTCCACACCGATAGCGGTAGTTGCCGGGGTTATTTTAACAGCTTCATTTGTCGGTGATATGGACCCATTCTTTGGTTGGGGTATTTCGATCATTGCTGGTGGGGGAACTGCATCGATTACCCAATTAACTTCGACAGCTATACGTGGTACGAGTACGATTGTCACTGGGGGAATAGGAAACTTTTTTGTTTCCATTTTTGAAGGGATTTCCGCTTTTGTCATTGCAGCCGGGACAATATTAGTACCGTTTTTGGCGATTGTGTTCGTTGGTGTCATTGTTGTTCTGCTTGGTGTTCTTATTTGGAGAAGAAGGAGAAATAAAGCCCGGGAAGATCTTGTAGGATAAAGTTGTACTTTAGAAACTGATATGGCAAGGAATGAAATAAAACTTAACTGGTCTAGATGTGGCTTCTATCGGAATCGGAATCGGAATCGGAATAGGAATAAGAATCGGAATCAGAATCGGAATCAGAATCGGAATCAGTTCGATGGAAATATGGAGAGTGGAGCCGATAGAGTTGTCCAATCGTCTAGCTAGTTGAAGGAATATTAGTAATCATGACCGATAAATCTGGTAAATACCATTTGTATCGGTTCATTCTAGTTGAATTTACTGGTGGAGTGACCGATAAACCGGGGGTATCTGTACGTTCCGGAGGATTTTGTGTGACCGATAATTCATTGGGAAGTGGTTCTGCGTTGCCAAAAGAAATTTACGGTTGGAGAAAGAATAGTGATGTCTAACGATTGTTTTTGTTCCTATACTTATTGAATCTTGACCTTGATGTCGTCATTTGCTGACTAACCCTTATTCCTTTACCTCAAGAATTACCTTGATGTCATCATTTGCCGACTAACCCTGTTTCCATTACTTCAAGCAAGGCCTTGATGTCGTCATTTGCCGACTAACCCTGTTTCCGTTACTTCAAGCAAGGCCTTAATGTCGTCATTTGCTGGCTAACCTTGTTTTCATTACCTTAAGAATCACCTTGATGTCGTCATTTGGCAGTTAACCCTGTTTTCGTTACTTCAAGCATGTCCTTGATGTCGTCATTTGCTGACTAACCCTGTTTCCATTACCTCAAGAATCACCTTGATGTCATCATTTGCTGGCTAACCTTGTTTTCATTACCTTAAGAATCACCTTGATGTCGTCATTTGCCGACTAACCCTGTTTCCATTACTTCAAGCATGTTCTTGATGTCGTCATTTGCTGGCTAACCTTATTTTCAATACCTCAAGAATGACCTTGATGTCATCATTTGGCAGTTAACCCTGTTTCCGTTACTTCAAGCAAGGCCTTGATGTCGTCATTTGCCGACTAACCCTGTTTCCGTTACTTCGAGCAAGGCCTTGATGTCATCATTTGTCAGCTAACCCTTATTCCTTTACCTCAAGCATGTCCTTGATGTCGTCATTTTCCGGCTAACCTTGTTTTCATTACCTCATGAAAGGCCTCGGTTCGTTCAAGTTGAATTTACTGGGGAAATGACCGATAAACCGTTAGTATCGGTTCGTTCTAGTTAAATTTACTAGGGAAGTGACCGATAAAATGTCGAAGGAGGCAATTTCCCTATAAGGTGAAATTCCCTTATATGATAAAATACTACACTCCCTATCACAAAGGAAGGAGTGTAGATTTTTTTCTTATGACTGACTTTCTCTCTTAGGTACGAGTCTAGTTAGGAATAGGCCAGATAAAGTAACGACAGCAAGGATGCTTAGTGCAAGTGATGCTGGGGTTAAAAAGATTTTAACAACGTAAATTAACACGACCCCTCCAGCATGACTGGTAAGCATAACGAATCCGACTGCTGTTCCATGTTGATGGGGCTCGAAGTGTTTCTCCGTCCAATCCATAATTACGGGTAACCCTGCCAGAAGTAAAAATCCCGAGGCAATCAGCCAAAATATAATCCACGGAATCCATTGCCAAACGGCGATGGCGATAAAGGCCGAGGCAGTGACTAGTAGGGCTGTTGTAATATACGTTCTTCTTGCATCCCATTTAGCGACGAGTGATGGTAAGAAAGTGGAACTAATAATCCCTGCGACAAGCATAACAGCAAGTAATGGACCACTAACACTTCCCGGTATATCATATTGAGCAAAAATGGGTTCAATCCAAGTACTTAGCACATCAAAAATCCCTAGTCCAATCGCTAATAATCCACTTAATACCCACAAGAATTTATCTTTAAATAAGTCTACTAATTTGACATTTGCTAAGGCCTCATCAATGATTACTTCGTTCATTGGAGCAGTAAATATTGTGAACAATACCCAAACCATACTTAGTGCTGACGGAATCGCAAATACAATATAAACCATCATTAAGCCACTAGCTGAAAAGAGTAGTGGGCTCAATACCATCGCAAAAATGACACCAACAAACATAAATACACTGGCAATTGAAATTGCTAAAGAACGATTTTTTTCTGGAAAATATCGACTTGCAAATACAGCAAATGCATTAATAATAAAAGGTTGTGCAATGGCTAACATTACTTGAATGACTAATTGTCCCATATAACTTAAAGGGAAAAATAGTCGAGCGATCGCCCCAATACCGATTACTATCGCCCCAAAACCTAGTGCTAATTTAAAATGAGTATCTAGCCATCTTCCTGCCGGGAAAGTCACCACAATATATATGATAGGAAATAGTGCTGCTAATGTTCCAATGTTGCCAATGCTCGTGTTCATTAATTCAGCAACATCCGTCGTTATTGGTGAAAATGTCACCCACAAAATTTGTGAACTAAAAACGAGTAGTCCATAGCCTAATAAATGAAGCCATTTATTCAAATTGCATTCCCCCTTATTGCTCTCGCAACTTTTTTTGTCATTTCATTCAACATTTTTTAATTTGACAGTTCTGTTGAGAATAATTCATTTGTAATGTGTAAAAAGGCCTCCGAAGTTAATTCAGATGGTAATAGATGTAACAGTTCATTAATGGTAGCCATTTCTTCTGGTAATTGCCCTTCTTCATCGACACCAGCTACCTGTAATAGTTGTTGCATCATTTCTGGTTCGATATTTCCTTCTATTTGACCGAGTTGTTGTAATACTGGCCCGAAGGTTTCCATTACAGGTTGACGTGGCTGTTCCTTAATTCGTTCAATAGAATGACGTAATTTAGTGAAAAATTTATCGGCAATATCTTTACTGACAGGAGTTATTGTGAGATGAATTGTCGGTTCAAATGTTTCATTTCCAGGTTGTAATTGAACATACCAGCCATCTTTTCTCATCTCATCAGCAAGTTGAAATAAATCAATTGTTTTAGACCCGAAGGCAATTAAACTTGCTTCAGGATTCCCTAAAACATAAATATCTGCCAATTCAGAAAATTGTTGTAACATCTTTTGCTTCGTATCATAAATGTCTTGAAAGATTTTCTTATAACCTTCTTCACCAAAATAAGTCATCGTTGCCCAGCAGGCAGCTAGTGGCCCGCCAGATTTTGTTGATTGAATCGTCGTATTAACGACAGGGTATCCCGTCCAATTTGTGCAAGTATAAAATTGATATTTACGATAGTCTTTGTTGCGATATAGGACGACGGAGGCCCCTTTAGGAGCAAAGCCATATTTATGTATATCGACAGAAAGTGACGTTACACCGGGAACGGAAAAATCGAATGCTGGTGTATCATGACCTAAATCCCTAAAA
>DKGO01000078.1 GCA_002453315.1 Caryophanales bacterium UBA6768
AAATCTGCTTTGAAACAAGCAGAGAAAAACAATGCCCAGTAGTGTTTATTTTATTTAATCATTAAGGAATTTACTTATATTTTCATGAACTAATTCCATGCCATTTGTCTTTTTAGAATTCTTGTCATTTGGTCTGCCTTTCTTACCGGAATTGGCAATCGACTTTCTTCATTAATCATATCCAACGTTATTTTTGTTGCTGTTTGTAAATCTATATAATTACCAGATGATATGAAAATAGGTTTTACATTTTTGTGTGCCCTTAAAACACGGCCATAAATTTCATTTTCAATCGTAACATTTTCATAAGCCCCTGCTTTATTTATCGGCATCTTATACTCCACCCCATTAATTTTTAAATACTTTTTCGCTATTCCAATGGTTGGTTTATTAAGAAAGAATGAGGCATGGGTTGCAACCCCCATATGATGGGGATGTAAGTAACCATTTCCATCAAACATAAAAATATCCGGTTCCGATTTTAGGCTTTTGGCTGCCTTTACAATTAATGGGATTTCCCTTAACCCTAATAAACCTGGAATATACTGGTGATAAACTCTGGCCTTTGCATATACCTCCTCTATCATTTCACCCGATTGATAATGAATAACAACGATACAACAAACTCCCCATTCTACATTATCTTCCCACCAGTAAGCCACATCAACACCGGCACAATATTGTATATCCTTGATATTAAAAGAATTTGTTAATTGGATTTCACTGGAGAGCTCATGCTGCATTTCACAAATTTTTCCTTATCAATACTTAATCGATGTTGTTCTATTACTTGCAAAAATGGACCCCCCAATTTATAGTTTTTAAGACCACTCAATTTGAAATCCGTTTTTTCACCAATTTAAAATCTTCAATGAATGTATGATACAAATTTGGTCGTCTTCTAATGGCAAGTGGATGATAAGCAACAGTCGTTTGATATCCCTTGACATCGTACCAGCTACCACGTAATCCCTTCACATCAACATCTTGATTTTCAAAAAAAGATTGAACTGCAACATTCCCTAAACAAATAATGTAACTAGGATTTTGTTTTTTTAATTGCCCATTTAAATGATGATTCATGCAGATTTTTCTAGTTTGTACTTTATTATATTTTCTTACTGGCCTTCTTTTCAAAATATAAGTTGCATAAAATAATTCTTTTTCAAGGCCTACCTGATGAATAGCTTGCTGTAATGTCTGCCGTGTTCCACATACCATCGGATTCCCTTTTGGGTCTTCCCGTGCACCTGGATTATCTAGAATGATCATCACTGGGCCCTTGGGATTACCCTCCCCCCAGACCATTCGTGTTCCTTGTTCAAATAATCCACATTCCTTACAATGTAATTCGTTTGATGGCGTTGGGTCTTCAGGCCATATTTCTGGGCAAAATTTCTCCACCTAATTGTCCCCTTTATTTTTTCTGATATTTAAAATATTTTTCCCTCACTATTAATGTTTATCCAAATGTTAGCTGTCATAAGTTTTTCCTAAAATGGTATAATATTGAAAAATTAAATAATTCGGGTTATGATGATTGTAATTTTAAAAAAGGTGGGGTGTGATCAATTATGATAAAATTTTTGAAAAGGAGGAATACATATATTTAACCAACCAAGAAAACCACGGAAATTAAAGATTTATGAGGCTCTATCCCCAAGATTTGTTTTAACAGATAAATCGGAAAAAGATTTTACAAGACTTAGCCAAGGATACAAAGGTGAATGTTATGTGTCATCTTTAATAGATAAAAAAACCCGTGAAAAAATCCGTCCAATCTTTGACCTAGAATTGAATGTTGATGGTAATGAATGTCAATTGGATATTCTTTGTTTCTATCAACATGAACTACATTATTTAGAAATCAAATATTTTGAAGGTGAGTACAGTTATAACGATGAACGTTGGTACCTCACACGCCAGAAGAAAGAAATTAGTAATCCTATCCATCAACTTCACCGTTCCCAACGTATACTCCAGCATTATCTTCAACAACAGCAACTAAAGATACCAGTTAAATCATTATTAATTTTTGCCCATCCTAATTTTCACATGTATCAAGCCCAAGAAAATATGCCGATAATCTTCCCCGGACAATTACATTATTTCCTTCAAAAGTTAGTTAGTTCAAATTCTAATTGGAATAACTATTTTGAAAAAATACGCAGCCAACTCATTCAATCCCATTCACCTATTATTAGAGATAAAAATGACCCAGTTTTTGAATGGGAACAGTTACGAAAAGGATTATTTTGTTTAGAACGGGATTGTCATCAACAGTTGCAACGATTTCGACGTGATTATTTAGTTTGTCCGTCATGTGAGAGGGAATATTCTTTGGAAGCCTGCTTGCTAAGGGCAATCAAGGACTTTGGGGTGTTGTTTCCTGATGAAAAAATAACTGTACCAACTATTTCGAAATGGACTGATAAGGAACTGTCAAACCACTTCATTTATTCTATTTTAAGGGAAAATTTACGCTTAATGAATCATGGTTCAAGCAGTTACTACACCTTTTGAGATTCGTTATTTCTATGGACAGATTTTCTATATTAAAGATTTCTTTCCTCATTTAATTTCAAGGATTTTGCTGTTTCTAAATGAGAGAGACAGCTTCTCTCATTTAATTTCAAGGATTTT
>DKGO01000074.1:0-390 GCA_002453315.1 Caryophanales bacterium UBA6768
TTACTACGAGTTCATGTTATGATAGTTGTAAACATAATTAAACTGTATCAAATATGGGGGAAGATGCAAATATGTTACATACCATTTATGAAACTATCAATCAACATGAAAAGCAAATGATTGATATACGTCGTTATCTACATGCTTATCCTGAAGAATCTTTTAAAGAATTTAAAACAGCTTCATATATAGCCAGCTTTTATGATGATTTACAAATTCCATATGAAAAAAAAGTTGGTGGTAATGGCATTATTGCAACATTAAAAGGTGGCAAACCGGGTAAAACAATAGGATTGAGGGCCGATTTTGATGCATTACCAATACAAGACCAAAAAGAGGTTCCATATAAATCTAAAAATCCCGGCGTTATGCATGCCTGTGGACATGATG
>DKGO01000074.1:571-19088 GCA_002453315.1 Caryophanales bacterium UBA6768
TGTGGACATGATGGACATACAGCGACATTACTTGTTTTAGCTAAAACAATGAAGCAATTTCAAAATGAGTTGCCAGGTACTATCGTTTTCATCCATCAACATGCTGAGGAACTACCACCGGGTGGTGCAAAGCCAATAATGGAATCAGGATTACTTGATGAGGTAGAAGCCATTTTTGGTAGTCACCTATGGGCAACGACCCCTCTAGGGACGATTGAAACAAGAAAAGGTCCATTTATGGTGGGAGCAGATAAGTTTGAAATTATCATTAATGGAAAAGGAGGCCACGGAGGTTACCCGCAGTTTACAAAGGATGCTGTTGTTATTGGTGCAGAGGTCGTGTCACAAATTCAAAATATATTAAGCCGTCAAATTGATCCTTTAAAAACCGCTGTAATTACGATTGGTAGGTTTGAGGCTGGAACAACATTCAATGTAATTGCTGATAAAGCGACATTAGTAGGAACGGTAAGATACTTAGATACTGCTATACAAGAACAAGTAAAACAGGAAATGGAGCAAATTATTAAAGGAGTCTGTCTTTCATATGGGGCATCATACCAACTGAATTATGAAAAAGGATTCCCTCCTGTTATTAACCACAATGATGAAACAGAAATCGTATTAAAAGCAAGTAAAAATATCCCTGGGATTAACGTAGTTAACGAAATCGAACCACAGATGGCTGGGGAAGATTTTGCATTCTATTTACAAAAAAAGCCTGGTGCTTTCTTTTTCACAGGGGCCAAAATAGAGGGACAAGATTATCCACACCATCACCCAAAATTCGATTTTAATGAAAAAGCAATGCCGATAGCAGCTAAGGCATTAATTAGTGCCTATATGGCATATCAAGAGAAGTAGGTTTTTCATTAATTAACAATGCACGTAAAAACTCCTTAAATGAATATCGCTCTAAATACTTTTAGAAATTTTCCGTTTTATATACCCGTAATGAAACAAATAATTAAACAATGAACCACCAGCTAACATAAGGAAGAAGGTACCTATGTCCTCAAAAATTAGCAACATCAATGCAAAAATAATTGTTTGAATAAAAGTTAGTTGCACGAGCCAATTGACAAATGATTGTATTCGTTCACTCATTTCGATTGGATATAACTTCATCCATATGCTTGTCCGATAATGATGATAAAGGGAGGCCAGCTGGAAGGCTGTTAAATAAAGAAATAGTAAAGCCAACAATAATACAAACCACCGATTTGGTACAAACAAAATAATTAAAGCGCCTATCACTGTCAAACGGATAAATAAATTGAGGTAGTCACCGCTTCTTATAAAGGTTAGCCGATAAATATAATCAAAAGTTGCTTGATGCTTAAATGGGACAATTTTTTCAATTATTTTAGCTAATGCTCTTCGTTTTTTCAAACGTTTATATGTTTCTGGCACATTAGCAAATTGACTCACAAAGCGATAAAATGACGCTAACCGATGTTGATCATTTTCGATTAACTTTTCCCAACCAAGACTTGCCTTTTTTCTTGCTAACATATAATTGTTATTAAACATAATTAACATAAAAACAAATATGATGGTGACAAATAAAAAACTTTCCAAGATAAAGAAGTAGAAAAAGATAATACTCATAAAAATCCGCAAAATTTTATCTATGTATAAAATCATTTTATGTTGAATATTTAACATCCACCATTGACTTAATAAATTCCAACCTTTCAAAATGATTAATAAGCCATATAAGAAAATATAATCCCACTTATCTTTCATTGGAAATGCTACCATTAATAACGGTGTCGTGACAGCAATAGCTAAAATAACTACATACATTTGTACAAAAAAGTTATAAAAAAGTGCCCTCCAAAAATAATTCCCTAATTTTATTTCCTTTACAATGAGAAATACTTTATCAGGCTCTTTTAAAAATGTCTGTATTGGATTATAAAAAACAGTCACCCCAAAAACAACAGCGACAACAATCGCAGCTGGGAAAGTGGGCGATAAATTTGTTAACCATTTTTGATAATATATAGCTAAGGTGATAATACCAAATAATACAGCAATCATGAAATGGCCGTTAAAGATGTACCGTAAATACCGATTAATTAGTAAAATGTGTTCCTTTAACCGTTGTTTAAATAAATGTGAACTATTAAACATAATTTTCTTCCTTTGTTAATGCAATATAAAGATCATCTAATGTCGCACCAGGCATTGAAAACTCATTTTGCAATTGTGATAAAGTCCCTTGGGCGCGAATTTCCCCTTCATGAATGACAATAAATCGGTCACAATAACGTTCCGCCGTTGCTAGTATATGAGTGGACATAAGGACACCGGCGCCATTTTGTTTCATTTTTTCCATCTGTTTTAAATATGACTGAATTCCCAACGGGTCTAGACCAACAAACGGTTCATCCACGATGTAGAGTGATGGTTCAATTAAAAAAGCACACATAATCATCACTTTTTGACGCATTCCTTTAGAAAAATGAACAGGGAACCAATGTAAGTGTCGTTCCATTCGAAAAGCCTTCAACAACGTAGGTAATCTTTCCTCAAAAACTTTTTCATCAATATCATATGCCATTGCAGTTAAACGAAGATGTTCATGTAACGTCAATGAATCATACAGTATCGGTTGTTCAGGAATATAACCAATTTTCTGTCTGTATGCCGTTAAATTATCCGATAAAGTAAGGCCATCGACTGTAATTGAACCACTTTTTTGTTCCATTAATCCGATGATATGTTTAATCGTTGTACTTTTCCCCGCCCCATTTAATCCTATAAGGGCGACAATTTCACCATGATTGACCGAAAAGGAAATATCTCGCAAAACATTTTTATTTGAATAACCGCCGATAACGTGATTGATTTGTAATAAAGGTTTCATTATGTCCTCCTTTATAGCTTCTTCTATACTTTCTAGTATATATGATAGGGATTCATTATGTATATTATTACAGTAGAAGTAAATAATATTTGTTGAAGATTGTAGGTCGTCTTGTAAAATTTTTTATATTAATGGAATCTAACGGTTCTAACATATGAAAAAATTTACTAACCCCATAAAGTAATGATGGACCACTTATGATCTTCTTAAAGCAGACTACTTGCTAAGGCAATGTAGTCTGTTGTTGTTTTTGGCGATTACTTCCTTCATTTTTAATTTTTATATTACTGATGTACGCTACTGTAACACTGATTTATTTTTCCAATATATCCTTCATATACTTGTTAGCATGTTTATGATAAAATATGAATGTAGTACAAAATACGCTTAGGAGTTGAATGATCATGTCACATGATGACTGTCTTTTTTGTCAAATCATTGCAGGTAACATTCCCTCTGCAAAGGTATATGAAGATGACAATGTTTATGCCTTTTTAGACATTAGTCAAGTAACAAAAGGACATACACTTGTCATACCTAAAGTACATACGAAAAATATATATGAAACCCCAGCCGATGTAGCAAGTGAACTTTTCAAGCGTGTTCCAATGATTGCCAATGCTGTTAAAAAGGCTTATAAACCGATTGGTTTAAACTTATTAAATAATAATGAAGCTTTTGCAGGACAATCTGTCTTTCATTTGCACATACATATCATTCCCCGGTATGATGATTCTGATGGATTTGATGCTAAATGGATAACGAGAAACGATGAATTTACAAATGAAGATTTACTAAAAATCTCTAATAAAATCAACGCGCACATTAATTATGAATAGAAATGATTAGTTATACTTTGGATTGAAAGGGGACATATTGATGGTAAGTACTAAAAATATTTTATTAGGGTTTGTTGTTGGTGGAACAATAAGTGCCGCGGCTACGCTATTAACAACACCTAGTTCGGGTGAAAACATTCGTAATCGTGTAAAAGAACAAGGATTAGAATGGAAGAATATTGCCGATGATATCATCCGTGAAACAATTAGGTTAAAAGATCAATTAGCAAAAACTTCAAAGGAAGGGGTCGCATTAATTAGTGAATTGACAGAAGATATGAAAACCTCTGTTGATGAATGGAAACACACTATTGAACCTCATCAGGAAAATATTTACGAATATTTAGAACAAATTGAATCAAGCATTAAAGATCTTGAACAAAAAATAACAGATTCGAAGCAAAAATAATCGTGTTATCAAGGACAAGAAAGCATCGAAAGTAAGATCACTTTCTTGTCCTTCACTATTGCATTTTTGAAGATAAATTCTAGCAAAATAAAAACCTGTTTCCTAGTTAGAATATATTGGTTATAATATATTGCCCAAAAAAAGTGTCACTAATAGATGAAATATGTTATTATCTTTTAGAAAGAATTTTTTGATAGATAGATTTTTGTATTGTCGGTTAGTTTGAACGATTGAACATGGTATTTTATTAAACTAAAAAAACTGAAAAAACATCATACTGAATGTTAACAGAGGAGTGCATTAATGTGAGAAAAGTAGTTGGGTCATTGATATTAATTATCATCATACTTGCAATAACGGCATGTGGGGCTAAAAATAATGTCATCGTTGAATCAGAGGCAGGAAATGTCAAAAAAGATGAATTTTACGAAGAACTTATCAAGATGGAGGATGCTGGTAATGTTCTAAGAAATATCGTGATGATCAAAGTGCTGGAAGACAATTACGAAGTAACGGATGAACAAGTTAATGAAAGGCTTGAGGAATTAAAAGAACAAATCGGTGAGGATTTTGATAGCATCCTAGAGACACAAAATATTACAGTGGATGATTTAAAACGTGATATTCGAATTAGTTTATTACAAGAAGTGGCAATATCCGAAGATGTTGAGGTAACCGACGAAGAAATTTCTGAGTACTATGAAAAAATGAAATATGAAGTGAAGGCATCTCACATCTTAGTGGAAGATGAAGAATTAGCAAATGAAATAAAAGGGAAATTAGATGAAGGGGAAGATTTTGAAAAACTAGCTAAAAAACACTCCACAGATTCTAGTTCTGATAATGGTGGAGATTTGGGCTACTTTACAGTTGATAATATGGTACCAGAGTTCGAGGAAATGGCATACAAACTTGATATAGATGAAATTAGTAATCCAGTTAAATCAAGTTTTGGATATCATATTATTTTATTAACTGACAAAAAGGAAAAGGAAGATGTCGGCACTCTTGAGGAAAATAAAGGGTCAATCCGGCAAAAGCTAATTGAAAAGAAAGTTACCCCGGAAGAAATAACAGAAAAAATGAACAATCTGTTAAAAAGTGCAAACATAAAAGTGAATCTAGAGCAATTCGAAGATTTATTTAAATTAAATGAACCTGAAGAAGATTTGGATGATCCCATTCTAGAAGAAGAAAATGACGAAAATAATAATGAAAATAATGATGAGGAGAAATAGACAAAAATCTGCCTACAACGTTATTATACCTTAAAAACAGACGGACGAACCGTCTGTTTTCTTATGTTTAAAATTGCTGTTGTCTTTTTTCTCTTTCCCGATGCATTCTTTCCATATACACTTTGCCTTCATTTTCAATAAATTGTTGTTCCAACAATTTCTCGGCACGCATTGCACGGAAAGACATGTATCCACTAAAGCATATAAAACAAAGTACGACTAAAACCCACCAAGGAATGCCAAATAGCATACGATATCCTCCTTGTCCTGTTTAACTCTAATCGTATTATATGCTTTTTTATTTGTAAATATGATTTTTTAAATGAAGTTTCAGTAATTTATTCTACATATCTCTAATCGAAAGTAGGTTTGTAAAAAGAACGATTATCCAGTGCAAATAAACGTTCTGTATATTCGCCTTTGTCGGTTTTCCCTAATGCCTGATTTAACATATTCATTTTTGCATCAATTAAATCAATAAAATGTAGTAGTTCAGCTTCCCTAACTAACGGAGGTTTTGCACTGCCCCATTCCGCTTTACCATGGTGGGATAAAACAATATGCTGCAAAATTAATACTTCCTCACTTTCTATTTGTAATTCCTTTGCCACCTCTTTAATTTCAGCGACCATGACAGTTATATGACCTAATAGGGTTCCTTCTGTCGTATACTTTGTTGACACAACACCAGATAGTTCATGAATTTTGCCAATGTCATGCAAAATAATGCCACCATACAATAAATCACGATTAATTTCCGGATAAATCTCACACAATTGTTTCGCTATTTTCAGCATGCTAACTATATGATAAGCAAGACCAGAAACGAAAGCATGATGATTTTTTGATGCAGCGGGGTAAATAAACAAATCGTCACTATACCTTGTGACAAACGCCCGAACAATCCGTTGAATGTTTGAGTTTTTCATTTCAAAAATAGCTTCCATTACTTGTTCTTGCAACAATTCCCTTTCAACTGGAGCCCTCTGCAAAAAGTCAGATACCCTTACACCATCAGAAACAACAGCAACCCGAATTGATTTAATTCTTAATTGTGCAGACCCTCTAAACTCGGTAATTTCCCCCATTATTTTTACAACTTTTTCCGCGATATATGTTTCTTCATCTTCCTTTGAAGCATCCCACAACTTCGCATCAATTTCACCAGTTTCATCTGTAAAATACAATGATAAAAAGGACTTACCGTTTGTTGCAACTCCTTTTTTCATCTCTTTTATAAGTAAAAACCCATCGAATGTATCACCTATTCGATAATCTACAATTCCTTTTTTCAATCGTATCCCTCCCCGTATGAATTATAAATTTATATTTATTCTCGCACTGATCATAAATTATTTATTGAATTTATCTTAACACAGTCATTGTTACCGTGAAACAATATTCGCCAATATTACGTTATTTCGATAATTTCTGATTCCTGAGGTAAACTTTTTGCTGATGCCAAACTGGCGATATCTTTTTTGCACGTAAATAAAATCACTTGGGTCTTTTCAGAAATTTGTTTCAAAATATCAATCATTTGCGATGTTCTATTGGCATCAAAATGAACAAAAGCATCATCGATGATAAAAGGAAAGTTTACCTTTTCCCCCATGACAACACCGATTGCCAATCGTAATGCTACATACAATTGGTTAACTGTCCCTTGAGATAATTCTTCTACAAAATACCTTGTGTGATCAAATTTTTCGACCTGAAAAGCCCGTTTATTGATGGGTGGATAAACATCTATATAGACACCGTTTGTCATTTTTTTAAATAATAGTGATGTTTGTTCCATAATTTCTTCTAAATGTTTTTCTTGATATTGTTTCTTTGTTTGTTGTAAAGCTGATAATGCAACTTGGTTAATGGCCCATTGATATGCCAAATCATTTAGCTCATCCTTTTTCATTTGAAACGTAAATGATGCTTGAGAAAATTGTTCAGATTGTTCCAACTCGGAAATTTCAAATTCTAAGGTCACTAATTGTTGATTTAGGTCGTGTTGATTATCTTCTAACTCAGATAACTTTTGATGTAACGTCGCTATTTCAAATTGTATCTTTTGTCCATCCCACTCTTGACTTAGTAATTTTTCTTTAATAGATTCTGAGAATAAATTACTTAACTGGATATCAAAACTTTCAATCAATTGTTGTAAAGATTGCTTTTCAACAATCTCCCTTTCTACTTTATAAAAATCTTCTTCATTATCTACTTGTGAAAAGGAAAATAGTTTTAATATTTCATCTTTTTGTATGGCTATACTCTCCTTAATTAATTGCTGTTCTGCTCTATTCTCCTCTAATTGATGCTGATAATCTTTTAACATTTCATTATTTTTACGATAGTCTACGATAATTTTATCGATATGTTCAAACGTTAAACGGTCATACTGCCAGTCTATTTTTTCAGCTAAAAGTTGTAGTTTTTCTACAATTTTCTCCAATTCATTTTGTAGATCTGACTTTTGTTGAAGGATCTTAGCTAAATTTGCTTGATTACTTTTAACTTGTTGGATCTTTTTTAAAAGATCAATCCATCGTTTGACAGAAACCTGTTGTAAAAAAGGATATTGAAGATCCATTTGTTCCCTTTTCCGCTGCCACTCTTTTTCCCGCTGATTTAGTAAAAGCCATTGTTCCTTTAATAAAATTTTGTCATTTTTTAATCTATTCTGCTCCCGTTCTAATGCTTTATAAGTAATATTTAAATTATGTTGAGTCTGTATTTGTTGTTGTAACTGATGGTATTCGGCTTCATCCAATGAAAATGATTGTGTCATTGTTTCATTTTGGAGGAATTTATTTATTGAAGACGTTGATTGTCTAAATGAAAACCAAATAATTAGATTTAATAGTAACAATGACGACATGGCTATTTTCCATATCATTGACCCAATCACAAAGGCAATTATCATTATTCCGATTAAGATGATTAAAATGCTACTAAAAATAAACGTTGACATACGTTGTCGTTTCGCTATCATACCTTTTAGTTCATCACGTCTTTTATTTTGCTTACTATCTACTTGGGATTCTTGCTGATATTGATCAATTTTGAATTGCATTTGATTTATTTGTTCATCATCTATCATTTGGACAGAAATTTGTATTTTTTCTTCTTCAATTTGTCGTTGGTCTAGATTTAATCTTGATTCACCATCTAATACACGGCTTTTTTCTATCTCTATTTCTTGATGTTCTTCAACAAATTCCTTCCATTCTGCTTCTAATTGGAATGGGAGGCTATGCTGTTCTATTAACTCAGGATGAATGGCTAACTGTTGCGTTATTACACTAATCTCATCTTCTATGCTTAAAATTTGCTCTTCTTTTTGCCTAATCATCATTTTTAATTGTTCAAAAGTTTGTTTATCCCCTAATATAAGATAAATATCCTCATAAACATCCTGTGGATACAATTGTTTTAGAATTGATTCATGTTGATGCCGTAATGTTGTTTCACTTTCTTCTAAACTATTTAATTTTGCTTTCAATGGTAACAATTCTTTTTTTACCATTTCATAACGGGCCTTACCGTTTTCAGGGAAAGATAAATCTTTAGGATAACGTTCCCATTGCTCTTTTTTAAGTCGATGTTCTTCAATTTGTGGTAAATATTGTTCTATTCGATGAAACAAGGCTAACCCTGCCTTGTGTTTAGTTTCTAATGCTTTATTTTGTTCGATTTTTTGTTTCACTAACTGTTGACGTTCTTTTAAGGTTAAATATGTCCCTTCCTTTTCTAAATAGTGCTGTAGATTAGTATAGGCTTCACTTATTTCATTTAATTTTATATTAATTTCACGCACTTTTGCCTGTGGCCTGAACAGTTCGTCCGTTTTCGTTTTTAACTTTTTTTCAACAAAGTAAATGTCTGTTGCGCCTGAAAGGCCAACACTAAACAATACTTCACTTAGGTCTTTCTCATTAATTTGTCTAATCTCCTCCAAATCAAGTGCCGAGAATGCATAGACATCAGTCATCATTTTTCTTGTAGCATGTCCAAAAAATTCGATTAACCATTGCTCATCTCTTTCGATTCCGCCCTTTAAATAACAACGAACATTTCCATCGATTCGTTCAATTGTAAGTAGATCCAATTTTGTATCTTGTATAGTTAATTGACCACCGAACTTATTACTTTGCTTTGGCTGCATTTCTTGCCGCGCTTTTGGTGGTAAACCAAACAAAACATATAAAATAAATTGTTGAAATGTTGATTTTCCTGATTCATTTTCTCCATAAAAACAAATAAATGACTCGTTATTTGATGATAAATCAAAGTAAGCATCAACCCATTTTCCAAATCCATATATTGTAGCATTTACAATCTTCATCGATATCGCCTACTATCTGTAAGCTCATTGATAAGTAAAGAAGCTGCTTCTCTTTTTAATTTTTGTTCATCGATTGGTTCGATAAATTGCCGTATATCCCGATGGTTGAATAACTCCTTAATGGCTTCATTGATATCCAATTTATCCATGGATTTCTCAACTTCACCAATGAAAAAATGGTTTGTTTTTGCATTTGATGGTTCATTGAGTTGGAAACTATAGTTATAAATGTAACCCCACTGTTTATTTAACCTATTTTCTTCATTAAAAATTTCAATTAATTCTTCAAAAACCCCATCTTGATACTGTTGATAATGTTCACTAAACCCGGAAATTTCTAAACTATAAAGCATTGGGATTGATTCAATGTTCACCATGAGATCACTAAAATACCTCCTTACCCGATTTATCTCTTCATTTTTAGCTAATTGTATGTTAACCGTTTCAAATTGGATGACATGACTTTTAACGAATTGCTTTTTATTGTTTTTTTCTGACATCTCGACATAATAAAAACCTTTTTCTCCCGATTCTTTTCGGTGTCTTCCTTGTAAATTTCCAGGATAAATAACTGGTGGATTTTCAGATAAAATATCACGCTTGTGAATGTGCCCTAAAGCCCAATAATGAAAAGGGGTGTTATGTAAGTCTGTTATGTTAAATGGGGCGTATGGATCGTGTAGTTTATTTCCTGACACAGACCCATGGAGCATAGCAATGTGGAATGGGATTTTTTTATTTTTAATTTGGAATTCCTTTGTTTTGTTTTTAGTAATAGCACGGTTTTCATAACTAAATCCATAAATGGAGGCTATCTCTCTTCCCTCTTTTTGATAAGAAAATGACGTTACTGTTTCACCCGGAAAAATATGAACATTATTAGGAAAAGAAATTTGATAAGGATTTCCGGACATATAATCATGATTTCCATAAGATAAATAAACATGAATATCGTGATTTTTTAATTGTTCAAAAGCTTTTTTTAAATAAATTTGTGCCTTTAAGCTCTGCTTCTCATTATCAAATAAATCACCAACCAACAAGATGAAATCAACTTCCTTTTGAATGGCAAATGTAATCAGGTGATCAAATGCATGAAATGTACTTAATCGAATTGTTTCAAAAATTGTTCCCGGCAAATTTGTTAAACCTTGGAAAGGACTATCTAGGTGGATATCTGCAGCATGGATAAAGCTAATTTCTTGTACCATTTTATCCCCTCCAATATGTTTATCAATGGTTAAAAGGTTGTATTTATTTTAACATTTTTACCAAAACAGAGCAAGTGTTTGTGTTTAGTTCATAAAGGATTGACGAAAAATCATTTCTTTGATTATTTTTGTTATTAACTTACAATAATAATAACAGTAAAATTAAAATAACCTCTTAATAATGAAAGGAGTTCTACAATTGAAAAAGCAAATTCCTTATTATGATATTGCCCCGAAGGGTTTTCAGCAGATGGTTGCAATGGAAAAGTATACATCAACGACAGGAATAGATCCAAAATTGAAGGAACTAATTAAAATTAGAGCATCTCAATTAAATGGATGTGCATACTGTTTACAAATGCATACAAAGGATGCACGAAAATTAGGAGAGACGAATGAACGGATTGATTGTTTAGCAACATGGAAGGAGTGTACTTTTTACACCGATGCTGAAAAGGCAGTTCTTGAATTAACCGAACATATTACACTTATTGCTAGTAAAAGGGTGCCTACTAGGCTTTATGACCAAATGAGGTTATATTTTTCCGATGAGGAATATGTCGCCATTGTATTTATTATTAATCACATTAATAATTGGAATCGATTGTCTATTTCAATGGGGATGGTTGCGACAGATGAATAAGTTTTCAAACGATAAAAAGCTCTTCATGGGGAAATAAAATCTCCATAAGAGCTCTTTTGCTTTTATCAATAAAAATATGCTTACATCAACTACACAAAAGGTAAACTCGCGCGACCTATTGCTAGCAAATTCTCACCACTTACATTTGAATAAAAGAAATCAAATGAATTTGCTTTCCCAACAATAATAAGGGCAACAAATAGTACGATAAATAAAATAACTAACAAAATGACGGAAGCATTTAATAGTCTTTCCCAATTACCCAAAACACTCACTCCTCTAAAAATAATCTAAAGTAATTATTGATTAATAATTATATAAAAAATGATAAGTTCATTAAATCAAATTATACATTACTTTATGCACATTGTTAAGATTTTTACTTTATGAAGCATGGTTATTATTAATAATATTAAAGTTTTTACACTAACTATTTTATTCTTTTGATTTAGAAGGAAAAAAAGTATATGACCATGAGTAAATAAAATCAACGATAAAGATAATCCCCCAAATCATTCCAACACTATAAAGTGTATCATTTGGATATGGTGTATTTTCAGAAGTTCCAGATTCAATCCACGAAAAATCTGTTATGTAGGAAATCATTTCACTGATATTGTCTGTTCCCAGAATCCAAAATATACTTTGGGCAATGATAAAGACAACAAAATGAATTAGTGAACTCCAGCGATATTTTTTTGCTATATATTTAGGATCTTTGTTTTTTTCAATAATGGCATAATCTTCTTCCGTTAAAAGCTCCTTTCCCCTCCAATTACCTATTTTCTGACGCATCCACCGATCTAATTTCTTAAAATCGATAATCCCAAATGTACATGCATAAAGTAGGAAAATAATGATGACGAACTGAAATGTCGAAAATTCACCGGTGATACGATAAATGAGGAAGGCAAGGATTCCTTCCACGAATAACAATGTAATAAATAAAATAATAAATAAAACACTTAATCTTTTTTTATTTAAAAAGTAACGAACAATTCCAAATACAAGCAAAAAAACCACCGACAATATTTCTATCGAAATAAAAATTCCCCACTGGTATGTGAGTAAAAAACTCATTAACATCTTTCACCTGCCTATTATTTTGATAAAGACACTATAATCAAATTTACTATATATGAGTGATTTGTACAAACATTTCCATACCGAATACATATAGTAATTACCGATTCAACAAAAGGGAGTGATTTTCATGGAAGATTGGTTACCGACTCTTCAAACAAATACACCACAAGAAGGATTTGATTTAGCAATCACATTATCTCAAAAAGGGGTAGAAAAAACACAACCAGATGCAGAAGTGAGGCAAACATTGAGACCGCAATATGCAACAAACGCGAATAGTCTTATAGCAGTCACTCAGGTTATTGCTACTAATTTCCAAACTGTTGCTGCTGCAAATGAATATTGGCGTAACGGTATGTAGAAAATTTAAGAACAGCTTAAGCCTCCACCTAAGAAGTTTTTTATCCTAGGTGGGGGAGTTTTTATGACGATAACGATCTAGATGGAACCCTTATAATTAAAGCAGCAGATTTCCATATATGCATTTAGTGATTTACAAATATTTTCTTCTTTAAAACTTGCCCTGTGAATAATTAATCAGTTTGATAAATTATCCTCATATGCTGTTTGTAATGTTGCTAAATCAATTTTCTTCATTTTCAAAGTGGCTTGATTGACTCGATTGATTGCCTCTTGGCTTCCTTCTGTCATCATTTGTAATAATTCCCGGGGAATAACTTGCCAGGAAATTCCAAACTGGTCTTTTAACCATCCACACTGTTCTGACTCACGGACTGCGGAAAGTTGTTGCCAATAATGATCGATTTCATCCTGATCATCACATAAAACGATAAATGAAATAGATTCATTGAAATCAGAGTGATGTTCTCCTTCTCCATCCATGGCAACAAACCATTCATTGGCGAGCGAAAAGTCAGAAAACAATATGGGATGTTTTTCAGTCTGTTTTACACTTTCTGGGAAATAAACGACTCGACCACGTTCAGATTGTTGAAATACTGATAAATAATATTCCATCGCTGCTTCAGCCTTTCCAAAATCATCCCCAACAAATATCAACGATGGAATAATAGGTGGACGTTCTTCCCCTTCTTGATTTGTCAAAATGAGTTGCCATGACACCCCATATTTGTCTTCAAGCCAACCGTATTTTTTACTAAATGGATATTCCCCCAATGGCATCAATTCTTTTCCACCTAAAGCTAAATTGTCCCAAACCTTATCTAACATTTGGCTCGCATTTGCTTCACGGGATGGATCAAAATTAATCATAAATGATATTCTAGGGTTGAAGCGACATAATGGACCGGCACTAATGGCCATAAACTGTTGTCCCCATAGTTCAAATGCCACTTCATCACAGTCTCCAGATGGTGTATCATAAAGTTTTGTCACATGATTTACCTTTGAGTTAGGAAAGACAGTTGAATAAAATTCTGCCGCTTCCACTGCCCCTTTTTCAAACCATAAAAAAGGGATGATTTTTTGCTCGCTTGTACCCATAATGACCTGACCTCCTGAAATTGAGTTTGTTCTAATTTTAACGCTCATCACGCATCACTTCAAACACTTTTTTGTTATTTCGATTAATACCTTCTTTGTTCTTTGAGAATCAGCATTTATTATGCTACTGTAAGACTAACGACATAAGCTTTAGAGGGGGAAATGATATGACTGTAGGTAGAAATGACCCATGTCCTTGTGGCAGTGGCAAAAAATATAAGCAATGTTGTTTGTTAAAAGAAAACGAACAACAACATCGAGAACAACGTAGAGGAAAATTTTACGAGGCTAAACAAGATTTAGTAGAAAAAATTGGGGATTATTTAGTTCAACAAATCCCGATTAAACAATATGAAGAATTAAACGAACGATTTAAGGAGCGAACACAAGGAAGAATTGACACTGATATAGAAGAAAGTTATTTTACATTTTGGCTCTATTTTTTCCATGAATTTGAAAATGGAAAACGAGGGATTGAGCTGTTTTATGATAATTATTTACATAAATTAACTGATGATGAAAAACAAATGATAAAAAATTGGGTGCAAATGAGGGCACAGTTTTTACAATTAGTAAATCAAACTGACGACACATTTATTTATGAGGATTTAAGGACACATAAAAGATACCCGGTTTCTGCAGATGAAGAAAATGTTTCACATTTTTATCCGTGGATGGGTACGTTAGCCATGATTGAAAAGATGGATGATTTATATTATTTTAATGGATTACGTATCACTGTTCCACCATATAATTTACAACATACGATGGATTATATGGAGCAATTAATGGCTGAACATCATCAATCAGAAGATGAGATTATCCAACACTATTTTCCCGAATTACTTGCAAAGCTGTTTGAATCACCGACAAAGGAAGAACATTTAATTGATGTGACAGAGTATTCACTGACCTATTCGCTGTCGCAACCGGAAAAAGTGATTGAATTTTTGAAAAGTGAAGCTGATATTCGTGGTGAAGAAATTGATAAAAACAAATTCGAATTTGTTTGGGCGGGAAATTGGCGCATTTGCAAAGACAATGCATGTCCTAGTGATATTCAATTAGGCGATGTTTTCGGCAATTTATTTTTACAAGATAAGACACTTGTATATGTCGGAATTGAAAAGGATAAACAGCAAGAAATGAAGGAAAGACTAAAGTCGTTAGGTGATTTGCTCGTTTTGGAAAATGAGGCTGAAAAGGTTATTGATCGATTCCCATCAAAACCGAATAACGTGTTGGTCATGGTCGATGAATACATCCCAGAATATTTTACATTTTATGCCCAAAATAATATTTTAAAAGAAATCGATGAACCAATCCCATTATTTGATAATAAGACCCTACGGGAACTTATTAAAACCAAAAATGATAAAAAAGCAATCGAATGGCTGAAAAATTTAGAATTTAATGTTTACAGGCAGGTTACCCACCAATTTGAAGATGTAGAAGTTACTGCAGATTTTAATACTATCCGAAAGGAATTAGGTTTAGAGCCATCCCCTTTTGTCACAGGGGGAACAGACAGACAAACAACCTATCATTTAGTTACTATGGATTAATTATTAAAATGGAGTCTTGACTAGATTAGCAATCTTTTAAGTACACCCAATTTTAATTTCAAGAATATAATTCGACCACGTATCGAGAGACATTCTTGTGTTTGAATTTTAACGTAAAATGAGCAAAAATTTTACGAGAGACACTCCTGCGTTGGAATTTCAACACCATCTTCATTAAAACCCGACGCAAGGGACTTCTCACGTTGGAATTTCAACACCATCTTCATTAAAACCCGACGCAAGGGACTTCTCACGTTGGGATTTCAACACCATCATCATTAAAGCCCGACGCAAGGGACCTCTCACGTTGGAATTTCAACACCATCCTCATCAAAACCCGACGCAAGGGACTTCTTGCGTTGGGATTTCATCGCCATCTACATCAAAAACAGACGCAAGGGACTTCTTGCGTTGGAATTTTAATAAAAAACAAGTAATACTCTAACGCGAGACAGTTCTTGCGTTTGAATTTTAACGTAAAATGAGCAAAAATTTTACGAGAGACACCCTTGCGTTTGAATTTTGATCAAAAAAGGTAAAACCCTAATCGTGGAAGTCCCTCATTAGGGTTTTTGAGAAGGCATGTTAACCTCCATTTAAATTAGGGAAACCAACCGAAAATGGATGAAGGATTTAAAATAAATTTAAATAATTCCATTGATTTGTTGTATGTTTTTATGGATTAATTTTTGGTATTACCTTAGTATGGGCAATCATATCACCCAAATGTCGTTTATCTTTTCTAAATAATCCCATTAGTAGTAAAATAATTCCAAGAACCATACCTAAATTAGCAATCACAATAGAACTTATATTGAAATCGTGATACATACCATGGATGACACCAATATGACCTAACTGCCAAGGTAAAAATTTGACAATATTTCTTAATAAACTATGGCTGAAATTTTTATGTGCAAATGTCAATTCCAATTTCGCAACCCTTTTTCCAATAGATCCTCTTTTATAAAAATCAAAGTAAGAGAAAATTAAAATGATAGGTATTACAGAAGTAAATGTAGCAATAAGTTGTGCTTGTAATTCCGTGTAATTAGGAATGCCACCCCATATAAGGAACGTCAAACCAAAATTCACCAAAAATAACAGTACTAAATAAGCGATTATAACGAGATAATCAACTACCAATTCTATGATTCTCTTCTTTATTGGAATATAATTCATACGCCACCCCTACTCATTTATCATACTCAAATCAGTATTTCACCTAACAATTAGTTATTCCTATTCCCTAATAATTTCCCTACCGTTTGTGTATTTGTTTAATAACCGCTCAAGCTTTTCCTTTGTCACTAGTGATGTAATAGCGACACTTGTTGTCATCAATTTTATGTTAATTTTAAATTCATAACCATCATTGACATCCTTCGAATAACCATAAAATCGATGGTTAACGTTAATCGGGGAAAATTGATACGATTTAATTCTTTTCCAACGGATAAATTGGCTTCCACTCAAAATACCATCATCTAAAACAGCAAACAAATTAAATAATTGATATGAATTTGCGATTGGCAAAAAAATTAATAAATATAGTGTCCAATTAAACATTGAAAAAAAAGCACCTAAAATAAACATGATAGTAATAAAAATAAGTAAGACCGAATGAATTAAAATTGCTGGCCATTGCCCAGTATATGTCGGCTCATATAATGGTTTACCGGGATACTTTTTAATACTGTCAGCATCTTCTTTGTTGATAGGAAATATCTTCTCTTTTTTTAATTTGACTAATACGGTAATGAAACGATATGTGTACAAAATAATGACAATGAAAAACAAGACATCCATCACTATTTTCATAGGTTACCCCTCCTATACCATGTGAATTAAGACAACTTCGTCATGACCCCGTAAATCGTAACAGGTTTGTCACTTTCATTGATAAACCCTACCTTTTCCTCCGACGAAAATTGAATAACATCATTTACTCCAACGTGGAATTCCTTTTCATCGACAAGTAATGTCCCGTGTCCCTCAATCACGTGCAAATACAACTCTTTATCGGGATGGGCGTGAGATTTCATCACTTGTCCTGGTAAGAAGTTTAAATAAAATGCTTGGCTCCGTGGATTTTTTATCATATCAATTTTCGTAAATCTATCTTCATTAAAAACTTTCGCTTCATTTCCTTTATAAAATTCCAATTTAATTCATCTCCTAAATAAATTAGATTTATAACTATTTTAACATATTGCCTCAGAAAGAAATGTATCATTTCTTTATTAGTAGTTTTCCTTTGACATCATGTTATAATAATCACATCATTAAAAGGAGCGATTTTTTTGATACATAAGGAGATTTTTATGGGATTTATCTTTATTCCGTTAATCCCTGCATTCATTTTATTTTTAATGGGTATTTTAAAACAATTAAAAAGAAAACATTGGATAAAAATTGAAGCTGTTTCTAT
This sequence comes from Caryophanales bacterium UBA6768, assembly GCA_002453315.1. The sequence continues at coordinate 18,678 of DKGO01000074.1, forward strand.
TGAGGAAAGAGCTGTAGGACTCGGTTACCCTCGACCGATTGTTGAATATGAAATAGATGGCATCGTATATAGGGAGAAATCTAATGTTAGTCAACGTTTTTATATTCGTCCCGGGAAAAAAGTTCAAATATTCTACAATCCTGAAGAGCCAAACAAAATGATTATTGATACCTTTATCCAACGTGGTTCCATCTACTTTTTAATTGGTGGGTTTTTTATGTTCTTCTCATTAGCAAGTGCAATATTTTATTTTATTACTACTTACTTCTATTCACCTTTGGGAATTTCATAGTGAAGAAATAACAAAATGAACTAGCCGAAAAGGGAATGTATATTCCTTTGTGTTTTACTTATGTATGCTCTCTAAGGCATTCATCTCCCCCTTCGCTTGCTTAGAGGAGGGAGTTTTCT
>DKGO01000152.1 GCA_002453315.1 Caryophanales bacterium UBA6768
CAACAAAAGCCGGCAGGATAACCGTTGTCCCTTGTACGACTAATCCACCCAACAAAGCATACATGACAAAATATCCACCAGCATCAGCAAAGCCTGCAACAGCTTGGCTAATTCTTGGTAAAATAAATACATCACCTACAAAGGATACTGCCGTTACGATGAGAGATATTAAAAAAAGCCTGCCAATCGTTGCATCTGCAAAAATACCATAAATTCCGAACGTAAACACACTAATAAATACTAGTTTCACTAAAAATGCTTTTACAATATTCATTGTTTTCAAACACCTCTTTTTCTATCTAGTGTTTGAAAAATAACGTTTATTTATACATCACGACCTTTTCCTCATCATAAAATGCAGATGTCTCCCCGCCTGGCGATCTCTACGATAAGAAAATCCTTCCTTATGTAAAAAAGTACAAGTAGTATCAATCGTTATATTCTCTTCGAGAATCCCAGCGAATTCACATTGTTTTTTAACAACCATTTGATTATTAATATAAAACTTCGCTTTTAATTCGTCAGCAACAATCCATTTATCTGCATAACCTAATGCTAAAAATTGCTGTTCAACATCCTCATCAACTTCAAATTTCTGCTGGCTGAGACATGCCCCAAGGTGAACATGAAATTTAGTTGGATCATTTTTTTCAACATTAATTAATTGATGAAAAACTTTTCCTGTTATTTCATTCACTGTCCCTTTCCATCCTGAATGGATGACCCCCACAACTCCACTGTCTTCATGGTAAAAAAATACCGGGACACAATCAGCCGTAAAACAGCTTAACACGATATTCGGTTCATAGGTATACAATGCATCAACATCCGGTATGGCTGATTCATAGGAGTATGCCCCACGTCCACAATCAGCACCCGTCACCCGATAAAAATGAGCACGATGTGTCTGTTGAGAACAAACAAAGTCATTCAGTTCAACATTCAACAGATCCGCCAATTGTTCCCGATTACAAATCACCTTTTCCAAGTTGCCACCAACATGTAATGCCATATTGTTTTTCTCCAATAAATCCTCATCACGCCAAGTCGACCCAGCAACAATATGATTTTCATTAAAATAGTAAGTAAGTTTCACTAACATCACCTAATAAAATTTTTTCAAAAACCACGCTTATATGGATAATCGATACTCTCTAATATCTCGATACAAATGATGAATTAAACCGATAAACGTTAGCAACCATACAGTAGCAGCAATAAAAACCATCACATATGTAATCACTGATAAAAACGGAAGCTGTAACGCTTTTGACAATTGAAAAGTCCCTGTCGTATACATTGCTAGGGGGAAAGCCATCCCCCAAAGTTGGGGTTCATAGGATAATGGAAATCGATGAACGACATGACGCCAAATCATCAAAATAAATAGAAGTGGAATCCACCAAGTCCCCGTGATCCAAAAAAACAATGTAAAGCCTTTTAAAAAAGGGGTAATTTCCGTTAATAATGACAATTGATCAGCATGTAAAATTAACGTTGATCCGGCCAATGTCGTGATTGCTACTGCTCCCATATTAATCCAATATGGCGGAGTAAGTGCGGAAAAGTCTAATTTTAAAAAAGTAAATCGGTAAAAAATAAGGGTGATGATGTTTAAATACAACATACATCCTAGAAAATACATGCATAACGTGAAAAAGAGGACGATATCATGCCCCATCACAATATGTGGTGATAATAATGTACCTAATATTGACAATGACTGTGTCGCAACAGCTGCAATGAGCCAAGCCCCATTTATACCCTCACCCAAATCCGGTTTGACTAAGCGAATTGTCACTGATGTAAAAAAAGTGTACATGACGATAACCCACAGCACAATACCTAAAAACCATAATCCTAAAGCTATTGGCACATTACCTGTCACAGTAATAATTTGACTACCAAACACACATGTCCCAGCAACGAGTGTGAAAAAACCTGGACCTTTTTCGTGACTTGTCAAATCAGTTATCAAATCAGGAAAGTAAAAGGAAATCCTTGTCATTGTTAATACCCATAACGTCACATAAACAATTATATTAATAACGAGCAAAATCTTCGCAAAAACTACCATCCCTAATAAATATGTACCAATTGATAATGCACCTGAAGTCATCACAAGTGCAAAATAAGCAGGGAATAAAGTCTTCGCCTTCTGTTTAAAATAGCCCATCGAATCTCCCCTTAGATCTTTATTCTTGTTCATTTTAATCTGTATCTAGTTAGTAAAATCATACCATTTTTATACTGAAATTACGATTTAAACTAGTAAGAGCATCTTTTCATTTATCTAGCATCCACATTTATCCTTTTCCCATTCAAAAATAAAACATCAGCAACGATTTTCATTTATACTGTAGGGGTGACTGAAAATAATACGTCTATTATAGTAGCCGGCTAGAAAGGAGGAAGGGATTGTGTGGAAAATGCACTAATTATAAAAATTCTACAAGGAAATGAACACGCTTTTCAACTACTCGTTGAAAAATACCATTTACATATTTTTAAACATGTATTCGCTGTACTTCGTCACCAAAAAGATACAGAAGATGCTGTCCAAGAAGTTTTTGTGAAAATATACACTTCTCTTCCTCAATATGAGTATCAAGGGTTTAAAACGTGGATCACTCGAATCTCTGTCAACCATGCCATTGATATTAAAAGGAAACAAAAACGAAGACATGAGGAACCATTAACTGACATACATTTAGAGTTGCTCCAAAACCGATCAGAAGACAGTATCGAACAAATCCTAACGAAAAAAGAAATACACCATTTAGTTAGAAGTAAATTAAATGAATTACCACCTAACTATCGCGAAATCATTTATAAATTTTACATTGAAGAAAAATCTTATCAACAATTGGCGAGAGAAGCAAATGTCCAAGTAAAAACGATTGAAACAACATTGTACAGAGCAAGAGTGTGGATGCGAAAACATTGGAAGGAGGAGGATTTTTTATGAAACATATTTCCCATAACGATTGGCTTGCTTACGTTAACGATAATTTAGATGACCAGACACGCACCGTTTATGAAGATCATCTTTACCAATGTGATGAATGTTTATCTACTTACATGACAGCCATGGAAGAAATTTCCGCTATGGAAACGGGTCAAACATCTGATGCCATTGTCAATTATGTCAATGAGCAACTGAAAATAGACACTACGCCAAAAGATGAGCAATCCAATATTCATAAAAAAACCATTCTTCACTATGTTGTTGCAGTCGCCATGACTTTCATCTTGATGACAACGGGGGTCTTTTCACAGCTGACAAATTTCGCCCAACTTATAAAAGAACATGATCAAGAAAAAGTTTCCATTGTCAGTGAAGTACTCGATAAGCCTATTTCAATCGTTAATCAAGTTAAATTAAAGGAGCGTGAATAATCATGAATCAAAAAAATCCGATGATCGCATTTTTATTAGCATTTTTTCCTGGTGCAGGATTAATGTATTTAAAAAAACTTCGGGGACTTTTTTACACTTTCTCTATCTTTGGAATTATCGGCCTAGCTTTATTTGCTGGCGTTTTAGGCGGAGATGTCTTTCTCTTCTTGGGATTGTTTGGTGTCGGAATATTATATTTTATTAATTTCATCGACACTGTCATTACGGCGGCAAAAATTTATCAGGTGAAAAACAGTGACGATAACGAAGTAAAATTAGAGTCACCCAATGAACAATCTGAACGATTTTATACGATTATTTTATCGATTATCCCTGGCCTAGGGCATTTTCAACTTGGCCTCGTTAATCGAGGAATTACCTTATTAGTCGGCTTTATCGGACTAAACGTCATGGTTGTTTTTGTCACATTTTTATCAAGACGTGAAGAGTTTTTATTGTTTGCCGCCTTCTCCCTTATCATATGGGTTTATAGCTTTTTTGACTGTATGCAATTATTAAGAAAAAAAGCGGCAGGAGAAACATTGGTTGATCAATCAATTTTAGAGGAATTTGAACAAAATCGAGAAAGTGGTAAGAAAAGCAAGTCTGTTGCAACACTTTTATCAATATTCCCTGGTGCTGGCCACTTATATTTAGGTCTACAAAAACGGGGAATTCAATTAATGGCTGCCTTTCTTTTGTCAATTTACATTCTTGATGCACTTAGATTAGGACTGTTCTTATTTTTAGTCCCGATCATTTGGTTTTATAGCTTCTTTGATGGTTTACAAAAAGCATCTGCCCAGAATCTGGATAATTTAGAAGATAAGCCTATCATTTCTAACTTTGAAAACCATCATCAATGGATCGGCATTGGTCTCATTTTAGTTGGGGTTTACTTTATTTTCTCAGAAGTGTTGGTCCCTGGCCTGGCACCATTTGTAGCTTCTTATTTTAAGCTTAATGACATTACTTATTACGTCAACTACTATTTACAAACAATCATCATAAGTTTGCTCTTCATTGGCGGAGGAATTAAATTAATGACAGGTAAAAAGAGTAAAGAGAAAAAGGAGGAATCACAATGAGAACGTGGCGTGTCGGCAGTTTTTCAATGGGAGCATTGCTTATCTTTCTCGGAATATTATTAGTGCTCTCACAACAATTAGGAATGAAAGCATCTACCATTTTCCTAGCCTGGTGGCCAATTATTTTAATTGTGCTTGGGATTGAAATATTAATTTATATCTATTTTGTTAAAAAGGAAAATTCGTTTATCAAATATGACTTTCTCAGCATTATTTTCGTCAGCTTTATCGGGATGATTGCCATCGCAATGACCATCCTCATGTCAACAGGATTATTTGATAAGGTACATGCATGGACAATCTTAGAGCGGACTGTCGGTGATTTACCCGAATATGACATCACCCTAGATGAAAATATCGACCGAATTGTTATTTCCGCGGGGAATCAACCATTATCAATAGAAGATACTGCCAGCAACGGTATACACATCTTTGGTATTTACCACGCGCAAACGATTAATGATCACCGTGTCGTCGAATCGGCCAATGATTACGTATCTGTCACAGAAAAAGGTAACTCATTATACATGACGTTCAAAGATGTATACAGTCTAAGTGAACCATTTCAAGAAGAAGTACAAGTTGCACCTACGATACTAATCCCTTCACACGTTGCCGTCGAAATCAATGGTAGTCACTACCCAATCCAATTGAATGCAAAAAACATTCAAAACGATTGGCTCGTAAAAAATGCCTATCAAATGAATCTTTACGTCCATCAAAATCAGAACCTTACCGTTCAGGCAAAAAATGTTAGTAATATTAATAATGCCGACATCGTTGATGAAGAAAACGTGACAGAAAACCAATCATTTAAATTCGGTGATGGGAAACACCAGTTATCCATCGTTGCGACAGAAAATCTCACCATCACAAAACAATAACCATTGAGAGCCTCTAGGAATTTGCCATTCTTAGTTGCTCTTTTTTTTGTAAGGCTCTGTTAAAGTTCACTGTTGAAAATTGAATATAATTGATAAAAAGTACGAGACTCCTGTGGGAAAGCTTGAGCTGAAGATCCACTTGGTAAAGTACTACTTTACCAAGTTAGCTGAAGCCAAGCCCACGGAACGCGAGTACCTTTTTATCAACAACAAGATTTAACAGAGCCTTTTGTAAAAGTGATCTGGCATTATTTTATCAATTTCAACTTCAATCACACCATCAGGTCATTCAATGACATCTTCACTTCAACTTCTTTGACCCATGCCAACAATATTACTAATAGAAAATCTTTCAAGACTAACGTTAACAATACAGTTTTACTACGGAAAACGCTTTCATCCCGTTATAGCATTTCTGCCATTTTTGTGCTATTATCTGTTCATACATTAACACATAGATTAATAGAATGATAAATAAAAATAGCAAGGGGTACAAGATGGAGACAAATGTAACGTTACGAGAAAAAGCGACTTACGCGAACAGTTTATTAGGTCAAAATTTAATTTACAGCTTCATGGCCATGTATATTATGTTCTTTTTTACCGACCTATTAAGTATTCCGGCAGTGACAGTCACAGTTATTGTTGTGATAGCAAGTTTATGGGATGCGATAAATGACCCCATCATGGGAATGATTGCAGATAAAACACGAACAAAATGGGGTAAATTTCGCCCTTATTTAATCTTTGCACCGATTATTTTACTTTTTACGACAACACTTTGTTTTGTACAATTTAATGTTGGAACAACTGCAACAATTATTCTCGCAGCAGCATTTTATATTTTATGGGGGATGACATATACCGTTATTGACATTCCAATTTGGGCAATCTCTGCTGTCGTTTCAAAAAAGTCAGCTGAAAGAAACACAATGGTCACATTGGGAAAGATTGGTAGCATTATCGGGACAGCCGCTGTTACTGTTGGGAGTATCCTTGTCATTAATATGTTTGGGGGCGAACGGTCTGCCACAGCCTTTACGATGACGGCTCTCATTATTGCTGCCATTGCAGGCATTACCATTTTCCTTGCAGGTACCACTTTACGGGAAAGAATTACGCCAGTGAAAGAGGCAGTTCCCTTTAAACAAAATATCAAGACACTTACAACGAACAAACCGCTCTTCTTATTGCTTATTACAATTTTGTTCATTAATTTAGTGAATGCCATTCGACAAGCTGCTCAAATGTATTTTGTCGTTTATGTGTGGGGCGATTCAGGACTACTTACACTTGTTGGGGCAAGCCTTGTCATCGGAATGATTTCCGGCATGGCAATTACCCCACCATTAATGAAAAAATATAACAAGAAGCAACTGTTTATCTGGACATGTGTTTTCGGAGGTATCATTAGTGTCGTCCCATTTTTTACTGGTAGTGATAATATTACGATGACCCTTATTTTAATAGGAATTAGCTTCTTCTTTTCAGGAATTACCATGATTGTTAGTACATCAATGCTCATTGATGCTGTCGATTACTCTGAATGGAAATTAGGCTTTCGTGGAGAAGGCATCATTTTTTCAATTAACACGTTTGTCGTAAAATTAAGTGGCACCCTTGGCAGGGGAATATTAGGGCTTGGACTCATCCTAATGGGCTATACAGAAGGCCAAGAAAGAACAGCCACATTAGTGACTGGTTTTAACGCTTTGATTTTTTTAATCCCAGGAATCTTATTTATTTTAACAATTATTCCATTAATTTTTTACCACATCTCTGAGGAACAACAGGTAAGTATTAATAAAATGCTCGAAGAAAAATATGAACAATAATGCCCTTTGATTTTTGATAATTAAAATCACATAACAGCGATAGGAATACTTTTAATAAAGGGTCATTACTTATCAAGAAAACCTTAACAGCATTTAAATTCACGAGTTAAATTACAAACTAATTTCCTATTATCTTCTTGGAAAAACAATGTAAAAATAAAAGGGGTGCACATCAATTCTAATTAGTTCGGTTTAGAAGTACAGAACATCGATTTAAAACTTGTATTAAACCACTATTTATATTTGTTTTACGGATATAAATACATCATAATTATAAAGTCATTTAACATATTAATTAACGATATAAAATGTAATTTTTCTAATATTTAATTCCAACCGTTACATTATATGAATTTAAGGTTATTCGAACTTTATGTTAAACTGTATATGAGTGATTTAAGTTAGAGTATTAAATAAACGAGCCATATTGCTGAATAAAACAAAACGGGAACAAATGAATAGGTGATGGAGTTCACCCTAACCGCCTATGGCTAATGACTCCTGCCGGTGTATTAACTGGCAGGAGTCTATTTATTTTAAGAAGGAGGAATAAAATGCTTTATATTTTAGTTGGATTATCAGGTGCAATGGGCGCTATTTTAAGATATCTAATTAGTATCTTATTTTTTGCAAACAATATTTTTCCATTTACCACATTAACAGTAAATTTATTAGGAAGTTTTTTGTTAGCTTGGTTAACTACTGTTTTATTTAAAAAAATTCCTGTCTCACAATTAATAGTAAGTGCAATAGGTACAGGATTTGTTGGCTCATTTACAACATTTTCCGCATTAAGTATAGAAACAGTTGAATTGTTCAAAGCAGGGTACGTACTTTTGGGGATTGTTTATGTAGTTGTAAGTATTTCAGGAGGACTTCTAATGAGTCGGTTGGGATTTCAGGTAAGTAAGGAAGTGGAAAAAGCATAATGATTTTAAATTTAATATTAGTTGGTATTGGTGGATTTTTTGGAGCAATCTCCCGTCTTTTGATTAGTGAATTTCTAAATAAATCATCTAAGCCTATACCACTTGGGACTCTTACAGCTAACTTATCGGGTTCATTCCTTATAGGTTTAATCACTGGTCTGAATTCGAATGAAATGATTGCCTTATTATTTGGTGCAGGATTTTTAGGTTCCTACACAACCTTTTCCACGTTTAAGTTAGAGATGATACAAATTCATTTTAAAAAATATCAAAAAGTATTTATCACCTATTTAATAATGACTTATGGTTTAGGTATTATTCTTGCTTATTTAGGATATATGATTGGTTTATTCTTTTTCAATTAACAGGCATTGTAACATAAAGATAATGCAGTTTTAAGAACTTGGACTCCCCGAGTTCTATTTTAAATATCCTATTTTAAATAATTAATATCGTTTAAATTGAAATTGACTTTTCTACCTACTTTTAAGAAATGTAATAGAAACAATACTAAAAAATGCACTGCATAATGTCAGCCAAATTTAACCTTGATTAACTACCTAACTTACAACCGTACAAAAATTATTTCACGCCTGTAATTTGGGATGTTAATGATGGTGTAAAATAACCATCATTATTCTTAGTAAAATTCATATTTTGAAAAATTAGTTACACCAGTATTAATTATTTAAATTAAAATATTAAAAAAGGAGTTGAAGTATCCAAGTTCTTAATTATATTATTCTTATATCACAATCGCCCCCTTTTCCTGGGTTATTCATAGCCACCTTTTGCCTTTGGAAGTTCGTGGTACTCATCTTTATTTTTAATTTTACTGAATGCGAAATTTCGTAATTTAAAAAACTGTTTCGCATCTTCAGTTGGCTCACAATGTTTTCCTGAAATGATATGACTTACCGTTTTGTTATCAAATGTAATTTCCCATTTATCCTCTTCGTAAGGGATTTGCTCACACATCTGCCCGTCTTTCGGTTCAGGGACGAATTGTTTTGGGTTCGTAATGTTTATTTCCTTCATTTTTTCGTAAATTTCAACCATCTCTTCATCTGTTAATGCTATATCGGCCGTTACTGTTCCATCTTCAATTAAATCTTTGGTCACTGTTCCGTCGTAAGTATTGATATTACCTTTCATCCCATAACCAAATGAAACGGAAAACCCAAAATTACTCGGCATATCATCTGGCATAGTTTGTTCTGTTGGATTGGTTTTGGTAGAGGAAGAGATTTCATTTTTTGATGAATTTTCTCCTGCACAGCCAATCAGGAAAATTGTGATTACTATCAATATTACAGTTAACCTTTCCACCCTATCTCCCCTTACTTGTAGAATATTCTATAACAATTTGGCTCTATTATTGAATTACCTTATTCGCCTACGTTAAGACCGCGATGGTAATATATTAATGACATCCATTGTTTCTTCGTCTTCATAAACCATATAGAAAATCAAATACGACTTTTTCCGTATGTAAGACAACGAAATCCTCTAAAAGAACCATCTTCAACTTTTTCCCGCATACGGAAAAGATGATAACAGGTGATCAATTTCATCAATCATGTTATCCTTCATTGGAAAAACCATCATTCAAGCACATCTACTCCTAGATCCACAAAGAAATCCTGAATTTGATCCAAGTATTTGTTAAATTCCTTCGTAAAATAAACCGAAAGATTCTGATCACTTTCTTTGTTCATCCCTTAACTCCTTAAGTTCTTTTACTGTATAGCGTTCCATGTCTGGATTATCCAGGTAACGTTGAAGTAATTCCTTTAATTGTGGATATACTTCGATTTCCAGTGCTAAATTATTAAATCTTTCATTCACAGAATCCGTATCGTGAACTTCCAAGGAGTTTAGTTTCTCATCGACAACAACCATTCTTTCATTTTTATCACCTACCCATTATATTTCACCCCAATTTATTTAACCTTAGTATATCACAAATCAGACCTGTTCCATCCATTTACTCTCAATTTAAATTGCAAACTTTAAAAGTATTTACTATAAAAGTCATGTCTTAATTTTCCGCTAAGATGTGCGAATATCCTTGTTGTTTCATTTTTTTCATGACCAAGAAGACTTTGAATTATTTCAAGTGGAGCACCATTATCAACCATATGTGTTACATAGTTGTGGCGCAATTGGTGTGGATGAATTGTTTTTTTGATACCTGCCCTATTAGAGATACGTTTAATAACATACCTTAGTGAATCCACACTCATCCGTCTATTCGAGTTACGTTCTGTTACAAATAAACAGTCTCCCCATCACGTTTCTCAAGATACCTTTTCAACCAAATGCTACAACGTATATTAAAATAAACTTCTCTTTCTTTATCACCTTTCCCGTGTACAATAACGGAATTTCCTATCAAATTAATATCTTCCTTGTTTAATTTTGCAATTTCTCCAATTCTACAGCCAGTTGAATAAAAAAACTCGAATAAGGCATTTTCCATCGGAGTATGACATCCTTCACGAAGATGCTCAATTTCTTGTTTGGACAGAAACTGGAATCTGTAACAAAAATAGACACAACTCAATAAAAATAACGGGTTCTGTTTTAAAGTACAAAACGTAAAAAAGAATTAGAAATATCAACCTAATTAGGGTTTACTGAACATC
>DKGO01000106.1 GCA_002453315.1 Caryophanales bacterium UBA6768
TATCGCAAAAAGTAAAAATGTATATAGAAATGCCTATCAATTTGTACATCATTTTGATAGGTAATTTTTATTGATATACATAGGTTTATACCTTTTCTTTAATTATATATGTAACATAATTTGTATAACTAATAGTAAACATACAATAACTGGTGTATGTTTACAATTTATGGTACATTTATATGAACACATGTACTGTAAATAGGAGTGTAATATGTGAAAATTAAACCAAGATACCCCAATGCGCAGAAGGTAAGTTTAAATTTGTCACTTCAGTCACGAAAAATATTAGAGCACTACTCAGATTACACTGGTTTAACCTCTGCACAAATAATCGAAGAAATCTTACCGAAATTATTAAAAGACGAGGATTTTATTCAATACGTTGAAGATAAACAAAGCAACAAAAGAATGAAGCGTGACTTAGGTTTAATCGATGGTTAAAATTAAACGGTTATCAAATCTAAATGATTCATTTTATCAAATCGATACTAAGATTATACCTTCAGAGCTTGCAAAACGAAAAAATGATTATGAAACATTGTCAGATAAAAGGATGAAAACATCATATATTCAGTTAGCATTTCGACCAGTACATTTAAAATGGAATCGTAAGAATTATGAAATCCAATTAAATTACTGTTCGGACCCGTTTTGTAAAAATCACACTAAAAAACAGGAAGAATATCCAGGAAGTAAAAGAAAAAGATATAAATTCACTGGGAGAGAAAGTGAACGAATTATAAACTGTACTCCCGACCCCACAGATAAAACAGGCATCCCTACTTTGAGCTGTTACACCAAGGTGTTTTCTAATTGGTCTTTAGCAACTGAAATTGAACGTTTAATTCGAATTAATTCAGTTGTTCCTCTAGAACCTATCTATAACTTCCACAAAGAAATTTGCACTAATGACGATACCTATTTTGAGAACCCTAAATCCTTTTATAAACGAGGTAAGGCTTCATCAGGTGCACAAATCGTTCAATGTAAAATGTGTAAAAAATATACAAATATAATACCTGATAAAACTCGTACTACATCATATGGACAAAAGAGAAATGATATATTACCAATGTATGCTAAACATTTGATAAATCGTGTCCCAGTTTCGAGCACTTGCAGAATTTTAGGAATAGGCCGAGAAACTTATTATAGTAAGTTGAAGTGGCTATACCGTTGTTGCTTGGAATTTTTAGAAACTCACGAAACTAAAAAGCTTCCCAAAAAATCCTTTAATCGAATATGGTTGAACACTGATATGATGATGTACCATTTAAATAACGTTCGAAAAAAGGGGCAACCCAAAATTCGAGGAACGGTTGCCGATAGACACTTACAAACACAAGTAGTTGTAACAGCTGATTCACTTACTAGATATGTACTAAGGGCTGATATAGCATACGATTGGAATATTGATTTTGAACAAATCAAAATGCAAACAGATTTATATAAAGATGACCATTTACCATCGGAACTGCGAAGATATGCAAAATTCCCTAGACATTCTTATTATCCTATGAAACCAACGAAAAATGACTCACAATCGTTAAATGAGTATTATCTTGAACTAAGAGAATTCCTTAGTAGAGGTAGCTTTGTAGATGGTTTACACATTAATCATAGTTATACAGCTATGGCACATTTATTTCTTATAAAAAAGTTAATTAAAACGGACAAATGGCGAGTTGTTAGTGATGACGATATGGTGTTAAAGTCTGCATACAAGAAAATATTCTCCGACGAAATCCAACAAGAAAAGTTACATTATTTCGTCAATAATTTTGATAAAACATTATCAAGAGAAGATGCGTATAAAGAATTCATTGATAGCAAAAAGTATTTAAAACATTGGGCAGAAGCAAGAGGTATAGATGATTCATCGGAATACGATATAGCCATTGAAATTCTAAAAGATACATTAGCCACACACAAATTTTATGACACTAAAGAGGCACCAGATGGCACACCATATAACATCCATAAATCGAATAAAATTATGCATCCTATCGCAATGTCTGACAGAGGTAATAGATACATTGATGTGATAACAGATTCGTCAAATCTATCAGATGAGCATTTGGCAAGATTAATAGCAAGAGCGAATGATAATTCAGTAAATGCATTCTTACAGGAAATTAGAAGAAGCCTTTCATTCCTAGAAAGACCCCTAGTAACTTCGAGGGGCGATGGGAAGTCATATATTTATAGTAATTTTAATCCTGAATATGCGCAAATGGCAATCACGATATTAAGAACTTATTATAACTTCTGCCAAACCTTTAGGACGAATGATGTAAAAGAAACTCCAGCTCAAAGAATTGGAATTGCTAATAGGGTTTATAATTGGAAAGATATAATTTATAAAAGGTAAAGGTAAAAATAAAGAAATATGTTACAATGAAATTAGATTTATCAAACTAATATGTAGATTCAGTTCTTAGAATGTGAAAATATTCAACAAACGGGCCAATTAAAGAGGATTTTTATTTTTTTAATGGTGATTAATTATGCTTACCAAGAGACTTTTTTAAAAGGGGGAATTAACTTGAAAAGAAATAGATTATTTTTATTGATAATTATCTTTAGTATATTTTTCATTTCAGCTTGTGTTTCGAAAACTATCCCAAAAGTTCTTATTTTTTCAGGAGAAAGTGATAATTGGGAAGTCCAATATGAAGTTGAAGAAGTTGAAGATGTTGCAAAAGATGAAGAAACTTCGACTACTAAAGGGTTTATTAAATACATTGGGGCTAAACCAATACCAGAAGATATAAAAGTGTCTATTTCCACGAGGTCAGAAGAAGCAAAGCTAAACGATGAAGGAATCTTAACTTTATCGGACCAAACTTGTAGAGGTTATTGTGCAACTGAAAGTGAAAATTCAGAAATTGAAGCAGTTATTGAATGGAATAATGAAAAAGAAACTTTACCGTTAGAATTAAAATAAAATATAATAATTAATGAAAGGTCTTATTTCTTAAATCTGATATTCAAGAATAGGGCGCGTTTGTTTAAGAAAAAAGTAAATAGTATATTCGTATAACCCAGTTCAAATAGAACTGGGTTATTTATTAACAAAAAGCACCGCATTTTGCGGTGCAATTTTATATACATTTTAATTAACATTTTTGTGTGAAAATTAATGTTTTGCGATAGGTAACAGAACCCGTTATTAATTTATGTGTTTTTTTTGAATAGATATTATTATGCTGAACAGGCGGATAATAGTTTCCATTGGCTAAATGATGAATCCATTGAATCATATAGTAAATTGGTTTCCCTATGTACCAGCCATAAATAATAAGGGATATGAAATATATCGAACCTAAAATTACGAGAGGTGTAGCACCCTTTTCCATCAATTCTGGCAAAAGAATACTTACTACTGCCAGAACGAAACTCGTAAAAACAAACATTAACACAAAAGTTAAAATTAAATAAACGACGATACGTAGCATTACTTTCATAGTCATCAACCTTTACATGGTGGCACAAATTTATAGCCTAGCCCTCTAATATTAACAAGAATACCAGGATTGGCGGGGTCCTTCTCAATCTTTTTTCGAAGTTTGGAGATATGAATAACCACTGTTTTTTCGTCACCCTGAAGAGCGGATCCCCAAACCTGTTCATATAATTGTTGAGCGGTAAAAATTCGATTCGGATGCTCACACAAAAATACAAGCAGTTCAAATTCCTTAGCCGTGCAATGTCGGTCAAAGCCATTCACAATTAATTGCCCCGCACTTTTGTGAACGGTAAAAACACCAAAATCCAGGATTTCCTCCTCCTGTCCTACATAAGAGGACTTATTCAAATTCTGTCTCCGTAGTTGGGCCCGTATCCTTGCTGCTACTTCAAGAGGGTTAAATGGCTTGGTGATATAATCATCCCCACCGATTCCAAGCCCCATTAATTTATCAAGATCTCCAGTTAGCGCTGTCAAAAACAGGATTGGAACTGATGTTATTTTTCTAATTTGTTGGCACAATTCAAATCCATCAATATCCGGCAGCATAACGTCAAGGACAATTAAATCAAAAGCCACATTCTCAACCAAATGTAAGGCTTCATTCCCAGATGATGCCGTTGCGATTTGAGTATAGCCCTCCTGATTTAAAAGATTTTCCAACATTGTCAAAATTCCTTTTTCATCGTCCACTAATAATATTTTATCAACCAAAACAGGATCCTCCTTTGTAAACTAAACTTGCTTTCTATCACTTAAAAATCACAGAAGAGAATTATTTAATACGGTTCTCCAAGGATTCGATTGCCAGTTTAAACGCAATTAAACGACGCTCATTTAATGTTTTTTGAGAACTACCTTCTTTTGCCTTTGTTATCTGTTTTTCAATAGATGGAATGATGTCTTCTAGTATATCTTTAGAAGTCAATATGATTTTTTCATCATAGAAAAAACCTCCTCCATTGCAAGCATCCTTTAGGCTTCGTAAACCGATTTTTACGGCACTTCGTCTCTTTTTGACAAGGGTTGTATTTGAACCCTTGTCGGTCAAGCTTTTATAAGCATTTGAAAGCTTATTAAAAGTAGACTCCAAGGATTTAATAGACAAATCCTGGATTTCTTGGCTAACAGTTTTCATATGTGAACCTCCCTTTTAAATAATCCAACAATTTATAAATCTCTTATACACTATCTACCCCGGTCGTATAAAAATTTTTTATTTAGGTTAATCATATATACATACGATAGTTTTTATTTCCCTGATTATCAATATAATACACCAACAAAATATATAGCACACTATCTAAAAACCAACTGAATTAGACGGCTTGTAACAAAATGAATCCTAAGCTAGTTCACATGTTCATAAAATGGGGATAAAATGGACTAAAGTAAAATGACTTGGAGGAACCATAACCTTCTCTTCCAAACAGATAGAGGGGGTCATCTATGTCCTAACACCACAAAAAAAGTGCTTCCTAGTCAAAAATAGAAACACCCCATTATGCGTATAAATTCAGGAAGATTATTTGTTTTTTTACTGTGATATTCTTCCGATAGTTGCTATGTATTAATCTTTTTTTAATTGCTCCATAATCAGTCTGTTCAAAAAAGCTATTCACAGCCAAACAAAACATAATACTATTTCTGTTGATACATATAAAGTGAGAAGGGACACAATAAGCAAAAATCCAACAAATGTTGATATAATCGCTTTTTTTTCACTTTTAAGGTGTGAGTTTATTACACAACTCCTTTGATTTTTCTTATGCTAATAGAGATAGAACAATATAAAGAGAATATCTCATACTGATTCAAACTATGAAATATAGTGAGAGTTTGTCCAGTAGGGGTAAATCTGGGGCTATTTCAATTTGTGAAAATGTGTTTATTATATCATACCGCCCATATTATTATCGTCTGTAATATCTATTACATATAGACACAAAATAGCGTTATATCTTATTTTTGATTGCGGTACCCTTTTGTTACCCCAATTCACTTACTATTGACTAAATTATTTTACTATTTCTTATAAGCCTCGGGATAAACATTATTCTACTTGAACATCTTTAATTTGATACTTATTTTCCGATTACCCAATTTTTTAACCCCACCATTATACTTATAGATGATAATAATTTCTGATTTTCGGAAAGTGGATGGTGACCCTCGTATATTTGCCTTCTTCCGATTGAATGGAGAGGTCATGTCCTAATTTAAGGGCCATTTGTTTTGCAAGGTAAAGGCCTATCCCGGTAGATTTGGAATGACTTCTCCCAATAGATCCTGTAAATCCTTTTTCAAATACGCGGCTGATATCTTCCAGCTTAATCCCAATGCCTGTATCTTGAATCAGCAGCCGCTTTTCTTTTCGATCTTCCTTAAATTGTACGGAGATTTCCCCGCCTTCATCTGTATATTTTAAAGCATTTGAAAAAACTTGGTCTATGATAAATCCGAGCCATTTACTGTCGGTATGGACAACCTGCTCCATATCATCCATATGAAAACGAATTTGCTTGTTAATAAAGGATTTGGCATATTTCTTTACACTGTTTTTAACGACTTGATCCAACGCTACCTCGGAAATAAAATAATCTTTGGAAAACGAATCAATGCGAGAATAATAAAGAGCCTGCTCCACGTAATTTTCGATTTTATCCAACTCATCTTCAAACTTGTCCACAAGGTATTCAACAGTTCTTCCATTACTGTTTTCCATAAGCAAGCGACCTGCCGCAATCGGAACCTTAACTTCATGAATCCAAGATGTAATAAAATCTTGATGATCGCGTTTTTCGTTATACAACTTTTGTAGTTGATCGCCATGCATACCATTTACTTTTTTTAATAATTCAAGATAAATCTGTTGTTCATTGTTTCGCGGTTTAGGAAGAGTTGCGAGAAATTCTTCATGGCTACTTTCAACCAAATCATGTAATTCCAGATAAAACTCCCTATTAAAATAGTATTCGATGATTACATAAATAGCCACAATAAAAAAGATAACCACATTGATATAGACAATATCATTGACAGCGTGTCTGGAATGTGCGCTTACAAACATCATCAAAGAAACAAAGAACATAACGATCACATATAATATAAAGAAATTCCGTTTATCTTTTAGATATTGAATGAAACTCATTGGATAATATAACCTTGTCCTTTCTTAGTCGTAATGAAGTATTCTTTTCCAAGTTCGGCAAGCTTTTTACGCAAACGAGCAATATTAACCGTCAATGTATTTTCGTCCACAAAATTTTCATCCTTCCAAAGGCTTCGCATCATTTTCCTTCGATTTACAATGGTACCTTTGTTTTGCATGAGGATTTTCAGAATAAGAAATTCCGTTTTCGTGAGGTCCGATTTTCTATCTCCATGTAAGACCTCTCCGTTTTCAAGATTTAATATAATTCCATCATGTTCTA
Organism: Caryophanales bacterium UBA6768; assembly: GCA_002453315.1. The sequence goes on from DKGO01000106.1 coordinate 6,907, forward strand.
TTGTCTGAGACTGTGTTTCCATATAAGAATAAGTTCTGCGGAGGAGTGCATTAATTTTTGCAATCAATACATCCATATGGAAAGGTTTTTGAATATAATCATCTCCTCCCATGTTCATCGACATCACTATATCCATTGGTGTATCACGGGAAGAGAGAAAGATCATTGGGACCTTTGAAACTTCTCTGATTTTGTTACACCAGTAAAATCCGTCAAACGATGGCAAATTGATATCCATGATGACTAGGTGAGGATCATGATTAAGAAATACCTGCATGATTTGGTCAAAGTCTTCGATCTTAACGGTTTCAAAACCCCACTTTTCTAATGTTTCCCCTACCATATCACGAATGGTCAAATCATCTTCCACAATCATGATTTTCATTCCTCTTCCCTCCAAACATGCATCATACTTCAACATCATTTTAATTGAATATCGACCAACAAACAAAGAAAAGATCACATTTAAGTTGTTTTTTTGTCAATGTGACGAAAATGTAAGATTACGAGATCAAGCTGTAAGTTTATATTAAGGTTTCCTATTGTACAATTAAATTGTAGAAAAAACAGCTCTGAATGGAGGATTTAAATATGAAAACTATTGTCGAAGCAAAACAAATAAAAAAAGTCTATGGTGCAAAGGGAAATGTATTTTCAGCTTTGGAGGATATAGACTTAACCGTCATGGAAGGTGAATTCGTCGGTATTATGGGACCCTCGGGTGCTGGTAAATCAACTTTACTAAATATATTGGCAACTATTGACGAGCCGACTACGGGGGACATTGTGATTGACGGAATCAATTTGACAAAGATGAATGAAGAACAATTATCTGCCTTTCGCCGTGACAAACTTGGTTTCCTTTTCCAAGACTATAATTTATTAGATACTTTAACTGTGAAAGAAAATATTATCTTGCCGTTAGCCTTGGCAAAATTGAACATTAAAGAATTGGAACGAAGAGCAGATGAAGTGGCAGATAAATTTGGAATTCGCGACATTTTAAATAAGTACCCGTATCAAATTTCTGGTGGACAAAAGCAACGCACGGCAGCTTCGCGAGCGATTATTTCAAAGCCAAGCCTAATATTGGCAGATGAACCAACAGGTGCGTTGGATTCGAAATCAGCAACAGACTTGTTAGAAAGTTTAAAGGATCTAAATGAACAAGACAAGGCAACCATTTTAATGGTTACCCATGATGCTTATGCGGCAAGTTATTGTAATCGCGTCCTATTTATTAAAGACGGTAAAATCTTCACAGAACTTGTGAAAGGGAAAAGATCCCGCAAAGAATTTTTCAACAAGGTGTTGGATGTTCTATCCGCACTGGGGGGTGGAGCAAATGACGTTATTTAGTTTAGCAAGGAAAAATATTAAAGGTAATTTCAATAATTATTTTGTCTATTTTGTTACGCTCGTATTCAGCATGGTTATTTATTATACGTTCACTTCCTTGCAATATAGCGAAAAAATTCAGGAAAGCATTGAATTGTCGGATACAATGAGTTTCATGTTTGGGGTATCATCAATTATCTTAATTTTATTCGTAGCAATCTTTATTTTGTACTCCAATTCATTCTTCACAAGAAAAAGGAAGAAAGAAGTCGGATTGTACGCCATACTTGGTTTACGCAAGAAAACCATTGCAAAAATGTTGTTTTATGAAAATTTG
>DKGO01000171.1 GCA_002453315.1 Caryophanales bacterium UBA6768
TGACGATACAAGAGAAAGCCCAACACTTCAATTATTAGAAAGAATGAATGAGCACTTGGCATTTGGTGTTAAAGTGTATGATCCCTTTGTAAAAACAAAAATAGTAGACTATCAATTTATGAACTTTGAAGATTTTTTAAATGAGATAGAGATTCTTGTTGTTATGGTTGGACATGAGCATATTAAAAATAATATGGATCGCATTAAGAGCAAGCAAGTTCTTGATACCAAAAACATTTGTAGATTTAATAGCTTCTATAAATTATAAGTAAGTGATCGTGAAGAAGTTTTAAGTAGTAGGTTCAAGAGAAAGCACCTAGCTTAAGGAATTAAGCTTTATGCAATTGCGTTTTGTGATCGGATAAATTAACAAAATGATGTGAGGTTTACTTAATGAATATATTGATATTGACTTCTATTTATCCTCAAAAAGATGATGAGGAAAATATAGGAGTTACACCTGTTGTAAGGTATTTCGCTGAAGAGTGGACCAAATTAGGGCATAACGTACTTGTTATTCATAACTCAAACAGGTATCCCAACTTTTTATATTGGTTGCCAAATTCCTGGTTGAAAAAAATTAATTCGATGTTAGGTATTGTAATACCAAATAAAGACCAAGGAAATAAACTGTATAGTAAAATGAATGGTATTTCATGTTTTAGACTGCCTATGTTAAAGATTATTCCGAGAACGAAATATTCCGACGCACAAGTTCGAAAACAGTTTAATGAAATAATACATATTTTAACAGATCAAGACTTCTTGCCTGATGTTATTATTGGGCATTGGGAAAATCCACAAATACCTCTTTTATCACTTTTAAAGAATAAATATAAAGTGATAACATCACTAGTTTTTCATGAAATCGTGTATATTAAACAGGGCAGGTATAGAAGCTGGGCTGAAAATTATCTAAAAAACATTGATGTTATTGGCGCAAGATCTGTCCCTATTGCTTGTAAGGTTAAAAGGATGCTTACTTTGAAAAAGGTTCCATTTATATGTTATTCGGGAATACCTGATGCCTATTTTCATAACAGGATTTATCAAGCAATTGAATTTGGTAAGAAGATACCAAATTCGTATCTTTACGTTGGCAGGCTTATCAAAAGGAAAAATGTGGATGTTACAATTACTGCTTTAAAAGCTATTTATAGCGATAAAAAATTTATTTTCAACGTAATTGGGGAAGGTGGAGAGAAAAAAAACTTAAAATTATTAACAAGCGATTTAGAACTAAATAATTTGGTTAGATTCTTAGGTTATAAACAAAGAGAAGATGTTATAAATCTTATGAGTCAAACTGAGATTTTTATAATGATTAGTGATAATGAAACTTTTGGCTTAGTATACCTTGAAGCAATGTCCAGAGGATGTATTGTTATTGCATCTAAGAATAGTGGTATAGATGGAATAATAAAAGATCAATATAATGGATTTTTATGTGAACAAGGTAACCTAGAAGAATTACAGTCTATTTTAAAATTTATCAATAAAATGAGCTTAAAAGAAAAGGAAGTATTATCGTTAAATGCAAAAAACACCGCTAGCAAATATAAGGATTCAAAAGTAGCTCAAATTTACTTGGATAATGTCTTAAATGCTACATGAATATATCTTACTTAGATATCGATTTACTTTTAGAGAGTTATCCAGATACGTAATACTAGAGTAATCGATATAACTGAACTATGGAATTTTGACGATAATGTGTAATTTATGAGCATATGTGGAAAGTAGTAAAGTATTAAGAACAAGTATTGAATTGATCTCACATGAAGGTTTAAGCCTATAAGTGCAAACGTTGGTAAGGGTATAGTAATTGGTGCGAATAGTAAGCTAATAAAGGGTGAGTTCCCTAAGAATATTAATTTAATGAGATCTTGTGATACTTTTAAACAGGAGTAATTATGAATAATACTAAAAAGAATATATTCAAAGGAACTTTATGGACCTTTGGTGGAACTGGAATTCAGGTGATACTACAATTTTTAGTATTTGTAATCTTATCTAGATTACTAGAGCCTGAAAGTTTTGGAGTTATGTCTACTGCACTAGCATTAATCACCGTTCTCTCAATTTTTTCCAAATTAGGTATAGGCCCATCTATAGTGCAAAAGGAAATCATTAGAAATGAGCATATTCAAACTGGTTATACAATTTCATTAATATTTTCACTTTTATTAACAATTACAGTTTGGGTTATTGCCCCTTCAGTTTCACTTTTCTTTAAAATGAATGAATTACAATATGTATTACAGGCTTTAGCTGTAGTACATCTATTACAAGGATTTTCTATAGTGTCTGAATCCTTACTACAAAGAAGATTACAATTTAAAAAGCTATCTATTGTACAAATAAGTTCATATTTAGTATATGGAGTAGTAGGAATACTGTTATCAGTCTTAGGGTTAGGTGTGTGGGCTTTAGTATGGGCATATATTACAAATGTTGCTATCAAAACATTAATGTATTTAAAGTTACAAAGCCATTCGAAGAGAATTAATATTAACTTTGCTGTAGCTAAGGAGTTGTTAGTTTTCGGTAGCGGATACTCTATTGGTACAATATACAACCAAATGGCATTAAAAGGTGATACCTTTACTATTGGAAAATTTCTGGGTGCCTCTGAATTGGGGATTTATAGTAGAGCATATCAACTGTTTGCGATACCGGTTAACTTGGTTGGTACGGTAATAGAGAAAGTTCTTTTCCCCTCATTTTCTCGGATAAAATCAAATGTTAATGAGTTACAACAAATTTATAAGAGTTCAATGACCTTAGTTGCAGTAATTTGTATTCCGATTAGTATGTTTTTGATGATAGTTGGTAAAGAAATTATATCTTTTTTATTTGGCAGTAAATGGTTTCCAGCAGTTCTTCCATTTAAAATACTCATCATAGCATTATTACCTAGAGTTAGTTATAAAATTAGTGATTCAGTAACAAAATCACAAGGAAAAGTCTATAAGTCAGCTAATAGACAGTTTGTTTATGGATTATGTGTTGTTATTGGGGTCTTAATTGGACAAATATATGGGTTAGCAGGTGCTAGTATAGGGGTTTTATTTGCTATCGTAATTAATTATATTTACATGGCTCAAATTGCACTATCTTTAAGTGGATTGAAATGGAAGGATTTTCTAAAAACTCATATACCTGCATTAAATCTTTCAATCGTTAGTATTATACCAACTTATGGAATATCCATAATAATTAGACTTTTGCATGGGGATAATTTTACAATCCTTTTTTTTACAGGCATTGTATTCTCTAGTATAACTCTTACAGCTATCTATTATGCCCCACAATTTATATTTAAAGATAGCCAAAAAATATTGATAAAAATTCTTCAGCAACTCAAGATTAAACAGGTAAAATAAGGAGTATATTATTGATGAATAGTAATAAATGTGTAGGAATTTTATTGGGATTGATTTTTATACTGTTTTTAATAGGAGCAAATGGTTCTGATTTAGGTCTGCCATCATTTATTACTACTAATAGAATAGCGATTGTACTCCTGATTTTACTGAATGTTGCTATATTGTATAAAAATGACATGAAGATAAAATTTAATAAAGCTGTCCTTTTTATATTTTTAAGTTGCATATTTACTGCTTTCTGGGGACTAATTTCAATATTAATATCGCCCTATTATGTACAGACATCTGTAGCTCCCATTATAACTTGGCTATTAATTGGATTAACTATAGTCTTAATGAGTAATGTTTTTTTATCAAGTAATAAAATTATGTGTGTGTATTTTTTGAATTCTATAATTATTGCAGGAGCTATAATGGTAGTTGTTTATTTCTTATGGGGATATTTAAATGTAGGGAATCTAACGAATCAATATATGTGGACAAAAACATTAAACCAGACTAGTAATGGGCAGAGTAGAATAATGAATGGACTATTGTTAATAAATATTATAAATTTAACTGTGGTCTTTGGTTCAATTCGAAAAGGAAGACTCTATTTTATTATTTCATTAATCACACTAAGCATCTTTTTTATATTTACTTTTATAACTGGCTCTAGACAAACACTTTTAGCTTTATTTGCTTCGGGTATTTTCATATTAATAGTAAACTTATTGTCAAACAAAAAAAATAGCAAAAAAAGGCTGTTGACAATTAGCTTGTCCATAACTTTTTTAATATCAACAATATCTTTTCTTGTTAAATTTTACAATATATCTGAATTGATTAAAGCCAGATTCGTAGAAAGAACAATTGACTTTACGAGTAGTGATCAGTCCAGGCTTAATATAGTTAAGGAAGCATTTTCCTTTTTGGAAAGTAATCCTTTTTTTGGTGTCGGTCCTGGTGCTTTTACTTCAATAAGTTCAGTAGGAATATATACTCACAATGGATATGCAAATATGTTTGTGAACTTTGGAATAATACCCACAACTTTATTAATAGTTATTGTTTTAATAACTCTGTTTATTGGTTTTAAGAAAATAGTTAAATTTGAGGGTGGGAGTATATATAATATTAAATATATCGCTCTAATCTCAGTATTTATTTACTCTATGATATCATTCATGTTTAATGATTTGATGGATGAATACTTCTTTTGGATAATGGTTGCACTTTTAGTATCAATGCCAAATTACACAAATCATATAAAACTAGGAAGTGACTCTAATTGAAATACATTTTGATTCAAAAAAAAGATTTTAAATCCTTGGCAATAGGCGATCAATTAGATGAATTACAGATAAAGTTGATATCTGTAGATGGTTCACCAATGTATATGCCCTGGTATATAATCAAATCAATATTAACGTATGGGCGACCATCTGGTGTAATTTATCGTTACTTAAATGATTATCCAAATCTAATTAAAACTTTAATTCGTTTTATGACGGAATTGATTGGGATCGCTTTATCATTTTTATTAAGAACACCGATAATCTGGATTTGCCATAACGTAGATAGGGAAACGAGGGTATATTACCCACGGATATCAAAAATAAGAAGAACTATGATGGCAAAAAATGCTGAAAGAATATTAGTAACAGATCCCTTATTGATAAATCATGCTTATAAGCAATTTGCATGTTATAAATCTAAAATTGATTATATAACTTTTGGCCCTTATTCAATAGAGCAGGGATTGAATAAAACCGGAGAAGTTGTTGAGAAAATAAAAAACTTTGTTGGTAGTTCAATAAATAAAAATGGAATGGTTGTAAAATATGGATTTGTTGCGGGGAGAATCACCTGGAAAACTGCACAGTATGAAAAAATACCAAGCTTAATTAATGAAGCATCAAAAAGTCAAATTGATTTAAAAATTATTGTGATTGGGCCTATAGGGGATGAATTACAGAAAACTAATCAGGAATTATATTTTGAACTAAAAAATAATATGAACATATTATTTCTAGATGGTTTTTATTACTTGGATATGTTCGAGATTTCAAAGTATATTGATTTCTATTGGAGGGTGTATCTAGATTTATCAGTACCTGCAACTATTTATGAATCATCTTATTATAAAAAACCAATATTAACACAAGATAAAGGATTTTTGGGAGAAGCAGTTTCATCATATGACTTGGGTTATATTGTTAAAGATGATTACTCGAATTTACCTGCTATCTTAAAAGAGGTTTCAAATTGGAATCCTGTTGGAGCCGATAAATTCTTAACAAATCACACATGGAAAATAGCAGCGAAAAAAATACATGAAATAGTATCATGAAATCATAAATAAGCCTAGAAATATAATGTTGAGGTTGATGAAAATTTGAAAAGAGATTTTATAATCACCAATAAAGCAAAAGTAACTTTTACGAATAATGCAACTGTAGAAAAGGAATTTTTTGTGGCTAATAGGGGCAAGAAGGAATACATTAATCTTCGTAACTTACACAATATGTATCCAGCACAACTTTATAGAGAATGGTATTATAAAACTGTTAAGCCATTAAGCTATAATGAAAAAAAATCAGTAATGACTATGGAATTAGCAAGTGGTGAAGTTTTTGCAACCTTACTAAAACGCAAACCACAAGTTACTTATTATACTGGGATTTGGTTTGGTTTATTTCATAATAAATGTAGGGAATTTAAAAATTATATGAAATACATTGATTATAATCGCACGAATATATTTATTGACTACTCTAATAAGACGATCACAGCAATTGATCCTGGGATGGAATACGGAAAGGAAACATCTGTAGAGGAAGCTCTTATATTAAATATATGTGGATTAGTAATTGGTGGAGTGAAAAGTAGAATCTCACCTAAACGTCTGATTAAACTTTTTTTAAAAGGCTACTTTGAAGTTTCCGGTGAACATTTCCGGTTAGATACTTTTAATAATAGTTTAGATAAGGTTATAATGAACCACTTTACAAGCAAATTAAGTGTAAACTTTTCTGCCTTTAAAAAGCCAATTGCTTATATTAGTATCAAAATATTACGATTATATATTCATCTAGTTACACCAAAACTAATAAAAAACCAAAGTACTAACCAATGTCACTAGCATTGCATAATTCTCTTGAAATTATCAAATTTAGAATTTTAGAGTATATATTATTATTTGGATTCAAGAGCTACTAATAAGTGACTCTAAAATATTTATAAAAGGGGCCTTAGTATGAATAGTGAATCATTACCAGAAACTAAAATATGCCTGATATCTGGTTCAGTAGGGTTCATCGGGTTTTATTTGTCCGAAAAACTACTAGGCCAAGGTTGCAAAGTGGTTGGTATAGATAATTTAAATAATTACTATGAAGTGGATCTGAAGCAATCACGCTTGAAGCAATTAGCAGTCTATGAGAATTTCACCTTTATTAAATGTGATATTTCCGATAAAGACAAGATGATGAATATTTTTGCAGAACATAAGCCACACGTTGTTGTGAATCTAGCTGC
>DKGO01000210.1 GCA_002453315.1 Caryophanales bacterium UBA6768
GGAAGTAGGCTACAAGTTGGAGACTTGGTTAGATTTAATTCAACATTACGGTTATGTTGCTTCATATTTTATACTCACACTTGGAATCATTGGATTGCCAGTTCCTGATGAAGTCATCTTAACCTATCTAGGCTATATTACTTCATTGGGAAAAATGAATTTTTATTTAACATTTTTAACGACATTTGCAGGGGCGTTATCTGGAATCACATTGAGTTATTTGCTTGGTGGTAAGTTAGGTGAGCCATTTTTAAGGAAATATGGTCCGAAATTTTTTATAAAGGAAAAAACGATTGCAAGAACGAATGATTTATTTCGAAAGTATGGATCATTCGTGCTTTTTATTTGTTACTTTATTCCCGGCATACGACATGTTGCTGCATACTTAGCTGGAATTACGAACTTTTCATTTAAACGCTTTATTCTGTATGCATATTCTGGGGCTTTTATATGGATAACGACATTTTTAACATTAGGAAATCGACTCGGTGAGAATTGGGTATCTATTCATCACTTTCTTCAGCGATATATGCTATACATCATGTTCCTACTATTGTTTAGCACAGTTGTCCTGCTGATTGTGATGAGGCTACGAATTAAAAAAACATAGCTCACTTCTCAATCCACACCCCGAGCGGTTGGCCCATTTTCACTTCTGTATTTACTTGCATAGTTGGCTTAAACGTCTCTACGTTTTCGATAAAGAGGATCACCGTTGAGCCAAATGAAAAATAACCAAGTTCTTCACCTTTAACACAACATGAAGACGAATTGACAACTTGAATACTATTAATATTTAAGGCGCCTACTTTTACGATGCCAACTTTACCGAATGGTGTATTAAGTTCGGAAATTAATCGGTAGTTTGTAGAGAAGGGTTTGTTTCCGAAACGAATGCCAAAATTATTAACAGGAAACGACCTCGTTCCGAGTGCATAGCGACTATTTAATTTACCTGTAATTGGATAATGGATGCGATGATAATGACTCGGTGAAAGGTATAAAACAAAAAAGTACCCATTGTTGTATGGAGCCGCTTTAAATTCGTCACCGAAAATCTGCTCGATATGATATTGTTGATTTTTTATAAAAAAACTTTTGTTAACTGATACTTCACCCATTTCACTTAAAATCCCATCAACAGGGGAGATTAGGCTTGATGGGCTTTCGTCTATTGGTCGCAGGCCATGTCGTAATCGACGGGTAAAAAAGTCGTGTAAACTTCTGTAGCTAACGAGAGCATGTTCCATTTCGTTTTCATTTATTTTATAAATTTTGGAGTAAGGCCGAATAAGAGGCTTACTCAATCTTGATTTTGAAATTGTTTTTAACATTGTTGATGAGACTGGATTCCCGGTTAATTCGACTAACGATTTCAAAAGTTGTTTTATCAAGATGTTTCGGTTCCTTTCTTGCTAATATTTTAATGATTAGGAGAGTGATTGGATGTTTTTATCTAAACATATTGATTATACTAAAATCAAAACTCAATTGGCGAATGCTGTTACATTAATGAATCTTAGCTTTGGTATTATTGCAATTTTAATTATTTTAAAAGGGTATAGTCATATGAGCCTTGTTTTTATTTTTCTTGCAGCTTTATTTGACCGGTTTGACGGTATGATTGCACGTAAATATAATGCCGTATCAGATTTTGGGAAAGAATTAGACTCTTTATGCGATCTTGTCTCGTTCGGTGTTGCACCGGCATTATTACTCTATCAATCTATTTTATTTGAATTACCAATTATCGGAATGATGCTCGTTATTTTGTATATTTTATGTGGGGCTGTTCGTTTAGCTCGATATAATGTGAAAGAGTTTGATGGAGTTTACTATGGGATTCCCATTACTGTCGCGGGTGTGATTATGACATTAAGCTCCCTATTAGTACCTTATTTACCGATGTTTTATTTTGCCATCTTAACAGCAATAATGACAATCTTAATGGTGAGTAACATAAAAGTTGTAAAAGTATAACAAAGGGTGAATCGCGATGTCAACTTGGAAAAATATCGTTGATGTAAAGTGGTTAAAGCAACAGCTTGATCAGCCAGATGTCATTATCTTGGATTGTCGCTACTCATTAAACGAACCAAGCAAAGGAAAAAAGCTTTATGAGGCAGGACATATTCCAGACGCTCGCTATCTTGATTTAGGTGAGGATTTATCTGGACCTGTTCAAGTACATGGTGGAAGACACCCATTGCCCGTAATAAGTACATTTGTAAACACAATAAGTGAATTGGGTATTGATAATCAAACGAAAGTGATTGCTTATGATGATCAAGGTGGGATGTTTGCTGCGAGGCTTTGGTGGATGTTGAAGTATGTTGGTCATGAGGATGTCTACATTTTGGATGGTGGATATTCGGCTTGGGTACGCGAAGGTCTCTCTGTAACAAAGGAGATTCCTGTAGTAAGAAAACGAGAATTCAAACCTTCTCTTCAACATGATATGTTAGTTCAAATGGAGGACGTGTTGGACAAGATTCATCGTCCAAAAACTGCGATCATTGACTCTCGTTCTGAAGAGCGCTATTTAGGCTTACATGAACCATTAGATAAAAAAGCAGGTCATATCCCGAGCGCCCTTCATTTTTTCTGGGCTGAGAACGTCGATGAAGCAGGTCGCTGGAAACGAGAAAATAACGAACGCTTTGAAAATCTACGGGAAAAAGATGAGTTTATCATTTATTGTGGCTCCGGTGTATCGGCATGTCCGAATATAATCGCCATGCTCGAGGCGGGATTTACGAACGTAAAACTTTACGCAGGTAGCTGGAGTGATTGGTCTAGTTATGCCACAAATCCAATTGAAACGAAAAAAAGATCCTAAAATTAGTCAGTTAACGCAAGAGTAATAGGGAAGACAGAAGGGTATACGAACGCACTTAAATGAGATGTGTTGTCTTGCCCAAAGAGTCTTATGCGCCGCTTACAAGGAT
>DKGO01000207.1 GCA_002453315.1 Caryophanales bacterium UBA6768
ACTTGGTTAACCGCTGTTTCTACAACAAAATCAAGTGATTCATTTAATTCCTTTTGGCTAACGTCATGTTGATATTGTCCGACTCCAATAGATTTAGGATCAATTTTAACCAACTCTGCCAACGGATCCTGTACCCTTCTTGCAATTGATACGGCACTTCTTTCTTCCACTTCTAAATCAGGAAACTCATCTCTAGCCAACCCTGAAGCAGAGTAGACACTTGCTCCCGCTTCATTGACGATAATGTACGGTATATCAAGCTTGTTTTTATCGATAACATTTGCGATAAATTGCTCTGTTTCTCTTGATGCTGTACCATTTCCAATAGCAATTAACTGAATTGGAAATTCATTGATCATTTTCAATATAATTGTCTCTGCACCTACAACATCATTTCTCGGTGCAGTAGGGTACATGACATCGATTGCTAACATTTTCCCCGTATCATTAACGACTGCTAATTTACATCCCGTACGAAATGCAGGATCAACACCTAATATTGTTCGCCCTTTTAAAGGTGGTTGTAATAATAATTGACGTAAATTTTTAGAAAATACATCAATTGCTTGTGCTTCCGCTGTCTCTGTTAATCTACTTCTCATTTCCCTTTCAACCGACGGCTCAATCAATCGTTGATAACTATCCTCAATGGCAGCACGTAAAAATTCAGCATTTTCTTCATTAACACCATTCTGTAAAATTTGTTCTTCTAAATATTGAACAATCTTTTCTGTTGGCCCTTCAATGGAAACCCGTAAAACATCTTCTTTTTCTCCACGGTTAATCGCCAAAATTCGATGGGAAACTAGTTGCCTAACTGGTTCAGCATATTCATAATACATAGTATAAATACCTTTTACATCCAGTTCGGCATCTTTTAAAGAGGTATTTACGACACCTAATTTCCACGTTATTTCCCGAATGTAATCACGAAATTTCGGATCATCGGAAATCCATTCAGCAATAATGTCATTGGCTCCTTGTAATACTTCTTCTATAGTATGTAATTCATTTTCCTCTGATAAAAATTTCTCAGCTTCAACTGCTATATTGTCAATTTTCTGTTCCCAAATAAGTGTTGCTAATGGCTCTAGCCCTTTCTTTTTCGCAACAGTTGCTCGTGTTCTTCGCTTTTGCTTGTATGGACGATATAGATCCTCCACCCGTTGTAACTTTGTTGCATTTTCAATGTCAAGTTGCAACTCCTCCGTTAATTTACCTTGTTCCTCAATTAAACGAATGACTTCAGATTTTCTATCTGCTAATTGGACCGCATAATTCCATTTATCCTGAATGTCTTTAATAGATACCTCGTCTAAAGCACCCGTCATTTCTTTTCGATACCTGGCAATGAACGGCACCGTGTTACCTTCATCTAAAAGTAAAATAACTTGTTCTACCATTTTTGGTTTCACATTTACCTCTTTTGCTACGAGTTTAATTAATTGTTCGTCCACTATAACCTCTCCTTCCACATTGTATATTCTACCAAATTACCTTTAGAAAAACATGCGCCGTAGTAATCATCATAGTTGTAACCTTACAAAAGCCACCAAAAACACAAAATTAACCCATAAAAAAACATGCTTCTATCACTTAAATTAGTTAATCCAGACTTAACTAATTACCCCCTAAAAGCAAGTTGATCTATTGTTTAACTACTATAAAATTAAATTATTTCAATCATATTGGTTATTGAAACATGTTGAAATTATCCGGCCCAAGGACTTCACGCAATTTCCTTAATGCCCTACGCTGTAAACGAGATACATGCATTTGTGACATACCTAGTACCTTACCTACCTCCTGTTGACTAAGGTTATCAAAGAAAATTAACCTTAATATCTCTTGTTCCCTCTCAGGTAGTGTCGGAAAAACACTCTCTAAAACGAGCTGAAGGTCTGTTTTCTCATATCGAGGCTCATTTTTACCTACTAAGTCCATCAACGTAAATGTACTGCCATCATTGCCTGTTTCATGTGTATAATCCATGGATAAGGCACGATAACTTTTCGTCATTTCCATCGTTTCAAGTACATCTTCTTCAGATACTTCCAAGTAATTCGCAATATCTTTTACTTTCGGGGGGACTTCCATTGTATTTGTCAATTCATCGATGGCACGATTAATTTTCGGGCCAAGTTCTTTAATCCTCCTTGGTACATGGACTCCCCAGGTTTTGTCCCGGATAAATCTTTTAATCTCTCCTATAATTGTCGGTATCGCAAATGCCTCAAAAGTTTTACCATAATCAGGATTAAATCTTTTTGCGGCAATTAATAATCCTATTAGACCCACTTGTACAAGGTCTTCATGATTTTCCTGCATGCGGGAATATTTGCCTGCTAGTGAATGAACAAGCCCCTCATATTGTAATACTAATTTTTCTTTTGACTTTTCATCTTCAGGCTCGTCTTGAATGAATTGAATCAGTTCATAAACATGTGTATTTTTCAAATCATGAGGATTTACATGAGTACTTTTATGTGCTGCATTATTTTCCAAATGATTAGTAGAATGATGAATCCCATTTCTCTCTGAAACATCTTTTCCCTTACTAACACTTTTACAAATTACTGTCGCTTTATTTTTTTCTCTATCTTTATTTTGTCGCGACGTGCTCATTCTCATCCACCTCGGTTTCATCGAGATATTTTGTCATTAAAATTGTTACACCATAATCATTGTTAATTTCAACCTTGTCCATTAATGTATTAATTAAAAAAAGTCCGAATCCTCCTTCCCTTAATTGTGAAGCAGGACTTAATTCCTCTTTTTCACTAACAGGACCGATTCGGTTTTTTATATCCTCTAAATTGAAACTTTCTCCTTGATCGGAAATCATCACTTCTAATTTATTTTTATAAATACCAAAACCTAAATTTAATTCCCCAATTTCATCATGATCATAAGCGTGGTCGACAACGTTCGTGGCGGCTTCTGAAATGGCTACTTTTAAATCTTCGATTGTATCATAGGAAAATCCCATTCGATTAGCAATGCCTGATACGGTCAAACGGACAACACCTACATATAATGCCTTTGCGGGAACCTTTATTTCCACGAAATCAAAACTTTCCACCATTATTGCCCCCCTTCATGATTCTTTTTTATATTTAAAATTTCATCAAGTCCTGTCACTGTAAACAATCGTAAGACCCGATCCTGCGCATGGATTAATTCTAAATTGCTTTCATTTGCAACAGCTGATTTGTAGGCGTGGATAAACACCCCTAGTCCTGTACTATCCATGTAAGATACATTTCCCAAATCAACTTTGACATCCTCATTGACTTTCTCTACCAACGGAAGCAGTTTCTCCTTTAATTCATGTGCCGTATAAATATCAATTTCACCTGATAACATTACCGTTGCTGTATCTCCCGTCTGGTCAACATCGATTGTTAAATTCATTTTGACACCCCACTAATTACATATTAACTATCTATCTATGTCATAATATAATCCCTAATAATATCTTATAAAAACGTATACCCATTCACTCAAAACACTAAACAGTATTTTTAATAATCATTAATGTAAAGTCATCTCTTAATGAAAATTCATCCCCATTTTGAAAATGATCATAAACACTTTCTACTTGTTGTTGGGCAGATAAACCATTGTATGTCTCAATAATTGCCAATATTTCCTCTCGATTGATAAAATGACCATCCCTTTGACATTCAGTTACTCCATCAGTCAAAAGAATAATCATATCACCCGTTTCCATCGTTAACTCATATTGAGGATACTCACTTTCTTTTAGCACCCCTAACACAAGTCCTTTCGTTTCCATCATAGAAAATTGTTTTGTTTTTTCTCGATATAAAAATCCTGGTTCATGTCCAGCAGAAGCATATTTAAAAATTTTCGACTTAGGAAAATATTGCCCATAAAACATCGTAATAAACATTGATGCGGCAACATTTCTTTCAACGATACGATTCAATCTTCGTAATACTTCTTTAGCGCTCATATCTTCCTCATAAAAGTGATCCATCGCATATTTAATCATTGACATACTTAATGCAGCGGGAACGCCTTTACCAATGACATCAGCAATGGCAAAGCCAAAGGCCCCATCATCCCGTTTTACAAAGTGGTAATAATCTCCATTCATTTGATGATACGGAACGGAAATGATCCCTATGTCCAAGCCCTCTACATTCGGTGTTTCCGTTAACAAAACCGTTTTCTGCATATTTGCTGCTACAGCAATTTCTGATTTTAATTCTCTTTGCTCCATTCTAATTTTTTCCAATCGTTCATAACCTTTACGATAGGCAATTAAGGTTTGATGTAAAAACTCCAATGATTGTTTCCCCTCTTTGGACATTTCCCCAAACAAGCTATTCACTGCATCCATATGAATGGAAACAATTTCTTCCGGGAATATCCTTCGATTAACGAAAGTCTCCCCCATCTCTGTTGCATTTTTTAAAACATTTTTATTACTACATTTTGCATAATCTTTCAATAATTTTTCATAATATTGTGCGTCATTTTTATTCCCAGGCAAATAATGTAACCCCCTTTCTTAATTGGAAAATTAAACAATGAAATTGCCAATTTTTTAGTTAGTACCACCTTATGAAATGGCTCTGTTAAATCTAGTTGTTGATAAAAAGTACTTGCTTTCCGATGCTTTCCGTGGGCTTGGCTTTAGCTATCTTGGTAAATTAATTCACTTTACCGAGTGGATCTTCAGCTCAAGCTTTCCCACAGGAGTCCCGTATTTTTTATCAATAATATCCATTTTCAACAATAAACTTTAACAGCGCTTATGAAATAGAGGAGGTTTAAAAATTATTTTACTTTCTTAAATACAATTAGTCTTTTATTATTCATGGATGGGTTAACAATAACTTTTTCCCTTTATAAGTAGTTAATGATGTTTCGTGATACGTACCATTTATCCAATCTTCTAATTGATTGCTATATGAGGCACTTTTTATATGCTCAGATTGACCAGGACCTACAATATGGTAGCCCAGATCAGTATCATTAAGGTCAATAACAAATCGCCAAGATGCTCCATGGTTGACAATCCCATCTCCATCATGACTAGCCGCCATCGGGGTCACTTTACTCCCATTTACAGGTAACGGTTTTTTATTAAAAACATAACCTAAATACTTGTTGGCAGATGATAATGGATGTTTAAATTGCACTTGATGAAAATCTCCCCAACGCCATTTTTTCTCGTTTGAACCAAAACTTTCTTCAATTTCTTCGATGGCTGTCTGGAAGGATTGGAGTACCACTTCTTCTAAGCCACCTTTTTCATCAATCCATATGGATCGATTTCCTTTACGTAACAATTCATCTGCCGTTTGTTGTTTCCCACTAAATAAATCCATCATGTCTTCAGGGATATCAGCAAATAGTAAATCTTCAATTGATTGGAACCAATGATCAAAAATTAATGGCTGTGGCAAATGAACGACATCGGTATAATCCCATTCTTCCATTAGTGTGATTAATTTTTGTTCCCTATCTGTCAATGATTCATCTTTTATCGCCTCTATAAAGTAAGGGACAAATTCTCTTGCTCGTAAATTCGTTGGATCCATTTGTAAATCTTTCATATCTTGAACCGTCAAATTATCTGAGGCATCTAGCACTTCATAAATTCGTTCATACCGGTATGGTTGAGCCCATACATTGCTAATATGATGTGGATAATTATTCGGTGTTATTTTATTATTTGCAGTCGCCATAAATCCTTTTTCCGGATTAATGACTCGTGGTAACTCATCAAAAGGTATAAACCCATCCCATTCATACTCAGCCTGCCATCCCGGTAAGGGAACGAGTGCATGTTTTGATTTTTCATAGATTGGTATTTTCCCGTTGGCCTTATAAGCTATCGTTCCGTCTTGACTAGCAAATACGAAGCTTTGGGCTGGGGCATGGAAATCCTCTAATGCTACCTCAAATTCATCCCAATTTGTTGCATGGTTCATCTGAATAACGGCTTGCAATTCCGGTGTCGCATCTAACGCTGTCCAACGTAGTGACAGTACAGTATCTTCACCACTTTCCTTAGCAAACTCTGAAATAATTGGCCCGTGTCTTGTTTCTAGCACTTCATAATCTATCGTTTCATTATCCTTCACTCTAATAGGTTCCTTAATGACATCTGCTTTTTCCCATTCATCTTCATATAAAAATTCTGAATCATTATCAGGATTTCGTTTTTCAATATACAATTGTTGCACATCAGGGCCGACATTTGTGACACCCCAAGCAATGTGTTCATTGTGACCTAAAATAATACCCGGAATTCCGGCAAAAATAACTCCACTGACATTTAGATCATCCGTTTCCAAATGCATTTGTAACCAAATAGAAGGGGTTGATAGACCTAAATGTGGGTCATCGGCTAATAACGGCTTACCTGAAGCAGTTTTTTCTCCACTAACGACCCAATTATTACTACCGTTAAATTCATGAGGGATGACGGCATCTTTAAAACTCGCGGCAATATCAATTTCATCGCCATCAATAATGGTCATTTTCCCTTCCGGATAGGTTGGAAAAAGTTCATAGGCTTTTTCGTTCGAATATTTATTTAATAAATAGTAATTAAATGCTTGACGTTCCCAATGACCCCCTAAATCAAATGCCATGAATTTCCCAATCGTTAAAGAATCGAGTGGTGTCCATTCATCAGGTTCAGCACCTATTAGGGAAAATTCAAATGGCAAAGTACCATTTTCCTTCGCCTCATTTATATAAGCATTCACTCCATCTGCAAACCATTGCAAGACATCCTTGGCATGATCATTGTACAAATCAAATGATTTCTCCGCAGCACGTCTAAGACCAAGGGCTCGAAAATATTTATCATTTGAAACAGCACCCGCTCCAATGATCTCACTTAATGTTCCAGATGCTTGCCTTCGTGAAAGTTCCATTTGCAACATGCGTCTTTGTGCTTGCACATATCCTTGTGCAGTGTATAAATCCTGCTCATTTGTCGCCTTAATATGGGGAACCCCCACCTCATCGGTAATCACAACAACTTCATCAGTTATTTCTGCTAACTTCACACTTCCTTCGACTACTTCCAATGACTTTCCAACATAATGATTCAGAAATAAAAAACCGATAATAACAAGGAGTACTACTCCTCCTCCAGAATAAAACAAGAATTTCTTCCAGTTAAATCTTTTCCTTTTTTTCTCGCCCTTTTCCTCCATTGCCATGCCCCCAAGTTGTATAAATTATCTATGTATTGCTAACTATTGATGTATGATTAAATTTTACTGAAAACCAATTCTCTTAATAAGCGAATCGTAACAATTGACCAAAGGTAATCGCTACCAATTTTAATATGATTTTTTCCATTATACCATAAAATCAAACGACAAATGACCATCCCATCTATCTTTGTGAAACTAGTTAGGAAAATTCCCTCTTTGGTTTTTATTTTGTATTTTTTTAATCAACCGATATAAATGAAAATAAAATTACGATGAGCCAATGAAATTGAAATACTTTTTTAAGTATGGATAAGAAATAGACTCTAACGGAGGGATTTTAAGAATCGAGTGTTTTTAATGGTGCATAACATTCCTTAGCATGAATAATGCACCTAAATCATGTTCATGGCTATTTGCGAGAAAATTTCCTAAACGATAAGCTATAAACAGTGAAAAAATGGAGGTGTATGGTAGTTAGTATTTTATTAGAAGAGAAACATGTCGAATCGAAAGAACTTATTTTTAAAGAACCAGAGATAGATGATGGGGCTAAAATGTACCGCATTGCCAAGGCATCAAAAGTGTTAGATATTAATTCCTCATATTGTTATTTAATGTGGAGTAAATTTTTCAACAAAACATCGATCATCGTTTATGAAGGGAAAAAAGCAGTAGGTTTTATCTCTGGATTTATTCAACCTTCCGCTCAAGATACTTTATTTGTTTGGCAAGTAGCTGTTAGTTCTGATTTTCGTGGTCGTGGTTTAGCGACACAGTTAATCACTAAATTATTAAATCAGTTAGCAAATAAAAACATTCGTTATTTAGAGGCGACGGTAACCAAATCAAACGTAGCTTCACAGAGTTTATTTAAAAGAATTGCTAAAAAGCTTCATACGAAATGTGACATCGATAAATGTTTCAGTAAAGATGATTTCCCTGATCAATCTAGTGAAGAGGAATTCACTTATCGAATTGGACCAATAAAACAGTAAGTGTGATGGTGGCAAATGGTTATTGCCAGCTAAATACTATCACAATTTCAAAGGAACACAGTTTTATAATTGTGTAAAAAAATATGGAGGTTTTTATTTAGATGTTATCAACTAAAGAGTCCAACGCTGTTAAGATGGACGTTTTTGAAAAGTTAGAATCTGACGTAAGAAGTTATAGTCGGAGTTTCCCGACAGTATTTGAAAAGGCGAAAGGATATCGTGTATGGGATACGAAAGGAAAACAATATATTGATTTTTTTGCTGGGGCAGGGACATTGAATTATGGTCATAACAATGACACGATGAAACAATTGCTCATTGACTATATCAAAAATGACAGTATAACCCATAGTTTAGACATGGCGACCACTGCACGTGGGGAATTTTTACAAAAGTTTTCCGAAGTGATTTTACAACCACGGAAAATGGATTATAAAGTCATGTTTCCGGGACCAACTGGCACAAATGCAGTGGAAAGTGCGTTAAAGTTGGCTAGAAAAATTACCGGAAGAACGAATATCATGAGTTTTTCCAACGGATTTCATGGGATGACGATTGGTTCTTTATCCATCACTAGTAATGGTGCAAAACGCGCAGGAGCCGGTGTACCACTGAATCATGCGATTTCCATGCCGTTTGATCATGCCTATGAAAATACGGATTCGTTGGCATTTATTGAACACTATTTAACAGACCTGAATGAAGTGGAGCTTCCAGCCGCAGTAATCCTAGAGACAGTTCAAGGGGAAGGTGGCATTAATGCAGCAAGCTTTTCATGGTTACAAAAAATAGAAAAAATTGCCCGTAAATATAAGATGTTACTCATTGTTGATGACATTCAAGCCGGTTGCGGCCGAACTGGGACGTTCTTCAGTTTTGAAGATGCTCAAATCGAACCAGATATCGTTTGTTTGTCAAAATCAATTGGTGGCTACGGATTGCCGATGGCGATCATGTTGATGAAAAGGCAATATGATCAATGGGAGCCTGGGGAACATAATGGAACATTTCGTGGCAATAACCTAGCCTTTGTTGCAGCAAAAGAAGCATTATCATATTGGGAAAATAATGATTTTTCAATGGAAATTCAAGAAAAAGCATCAATATTGGAACTTTTTATTCAAAAAATGATTAATAGGTACCCAGCATTAAAAGGCCAAGCTAGAGGTAGGGGCATGATGCAAGGAATTGCTTGCGGAGTCGATGGATTAGCTGAAAAAATATGTGAAGAATCCTTTAACAGTGGATTATTAATGGAAACATCTGGTCCAAATGATGAGGTGTTCAAATTTTTACCACCACTTATGATTGATCATGATGGATTATTTGAAGGATTATCTATTATTGATAAAAGCATCGAGATTGTCCTTGAAAAAGAAGGTTTACGGGAACAAATTGGTTAAAATGCTTTGTTAATATTTATTTAGTGAAAAAATGATTAAAGCTACAGTTCATGATGAGCTGTAGCTTTTGCTTTTACAAATAAGGGCCTTTTATCATCGATGTCCTCGTTTTAACTAACTATTTCTTTGTTCGATTTTTCCCGGTCTTTAACAAAAAACGCTAATACAAGGGCGACAAAAGAAATGCCTGCGGAAACATAAAAGGACACATTTACACCGTGAATTAAATGATTCGGCTCCACCACACCCTTTGTTTTAATGCTTGCAAGTGACATCACTGTAATAAGTGAAGCAGTACCAATAGAGGCAGCAATTTGGCGCATCGTGTTCGTCATCGCTGTACCATGCGGCATTAGTCGCGTTGACAACACGTTAAGCCCAGCAGTTGTCGACGGCATTGTTACCATTGAAATACCAATCATTCGAATCGCAAATACAATCGTTAAATAAGTTAATGTCGTATCAGTCGATAATCCCGTATATAGAAATGAAGTAATGACGACGATAGAAAGGCCAGTTATTAACAACCATCGTGCTCCAATTGCATCAAAAATCCTGCCAATTATCGGCGATAGAAACCCCATAATCATCGCACCCGGTAAAATCATTAACCCAGATTCAAATGCTGTAAATCCAGCCATCAATTGCATATACAAAGGTAAAATTGTTTCAGTAGAAATTAACATCATGAAAGCAATCATGCCGATAATCGTCGTAAACGTATAAATTTTATTCGTAAAAACACGAAATTCTAAAATAGGTTGTTTCAACTTTAATTGCCGTAAAATAAACAAAGTTAGCGTAATCGAGCCAACAATTAAAGATGTGATCACGTGTGCGTTTGCCCAACCGTAATTACCAACACTACTGAATCCGTATAATAAACCTCCGAAACCACAAACAGACAAAACAATGGATAAATAATCTACTTTTGGAAAAGTTCTCGTTATAATATCTTTTAAATAAAATTGTGCTAAGATTAAATCGATTATTGCCAATGGTAAAATAATTAAAAATAAATATCGCCACGGGAAAACTTCTACAAACCAACCGGCTACGGCTGGACCTAATGCAGGAGCAAAGGCAATAACTAGCCCTGCCATTCCCATTGCAAATCCACGTCTCTCAACAGCGAAAATAAGCATTAGCACTGTCATCATTAAAGGCATAATAATTCCAGCACCAGCCGCTTGAATAATTCTTCCGATCATTAACATTGGAAAATTTATTGCAAAAAGGCAGACGACAGTACCAAGCACAAAAAGCCCCATCGCAGTTGAAAATAATCTTTTCGTCGAAAATGTTTCCATTAAAAAAGCAGTGATGGGAATCATAATACCATTCACTAACATAAAGATCGTCGTTACCCATTGTCCAGAACTCTCCGTCAAATCAAATTCAATCATAATATGAGGGGTTGCCGTAATCAATAAGGTCTGATTTAAAATAGCTAAAAATGCACCACTTAACAAAATGGCTATCATCGTTATTCGGTTATAACCTACATCTTCTACTGTTGTATATTGACCCATCTACTTCATCCTAGTCCATATTTCAATACAATCTCCAAATTAAAATTAGTAGCAACAAGACCTAGAAGCATACAAAATGAAACATCCTACACTATCTGATCATAAAAATAAATGAAACAAACGTTAAATAGGATGTTTTTGTGACCTTTTTAGCTTTTTGGACTGTCGATAATTTCTGGATTAACCCTTTCACGATTTCTGAAAATAAATATTTGTATTGCCACAGAAAGACCGATTGTAATTATGGCAATTACCATATGCATCACTGGGTTATCGGAATATCTTTTCGCTAAGAAATAAAAGGCATAAATAATCATTAATAGTGGAATAAATGAAATAAACGGGATGAATCCACCTAAAAGAAGTGAGACAACAAAGGCAATTCCATAAAACAACGTTAACTTGCCTCTTATTTCCTGATGTACTTCATCCTCAACTAGTAACATCAGTAAAAACGAATTGACAATCGGAATCCATGCAAGCCATGCCATATCTGCCTTGCCTTCCCTTTTTGCTATCGTAAATAACCCAATTGCCTGAAATACATATAAAATTAGTGCCACAATGACCATAATAATTAGTAAGGCAAAAAAGGCTAGAAAAAAACCGACAATCCCCGCGCCAAATAATTCATCACTCATGTACATTTGCTCCTTTCCTACCTAAAATACTTTTTCCAATAATGGTTTGGTTTTATTGAAAAGATTAGACACTTGTTTAAAAAGTGTCATCAAAATTAAAACTTATTTCCTATGTTACCATTTTTATTTAGAACATTCCATGACCATGTTATAGCAGTCCACTTTTCTTTATAGAAGGAATCCCTCTAGTTAGGCAATTTCAATGATGACAATATCTCCTTCATCTGTTTCTATATCGACAATTTTTCCATCAATTTCGTGATCGATAGCATGGAGGATCACATCGATATCGATATCTTCCAAATATGCCTTTGCCTCAGGAATACTCCAGGCAATCCCATGACCCATTTTCAATGCAAATTTTACAATATTAAGAGGAATGTTGACAGAAACATTGTCTTTCCCATTTGATTTCACGCGGACTTTTAATATTTTTCCTAAGAAGCCCTTTCGGGAAGATTTATGCTCCGTATCGGTATTTTTAATTGCACTGATTAATTGCTCGGCCTCTTCCGCACTAATTTTTCCTTCTTGTAACAAATTAATAACACGACCAATTTCACTGCTCATTATCATTCACCCCTTTGATTTTTTAATAATTCCACTGCTTCCTTTGCGGAAATATCATTGTTTTCTAGCATGGTAATTATCTCGTCATGATTTTCCTTGGTTTCCCTGTGTCCAAATACAGCGATGATATCGTTTAACTTACCCCTAACCGTAGGATAAGATATACCTAACGCTTTCTCTACCTCCTTTATATTACCTCTGCTTAATAAAAAAACTTCAACAAATTCTAGCTGTTCCCTCGTCATTGAGGCAAATTTAGATAAGGAAAAATCATTTTCAATGACTGTGTCACAATGTGAACAGCCTAGTTTCTTCACATGTAAATGATGCTGGCAAACTGGACATTGATGAATAACAGGGTGCACGGCTATCAGCTCCTTTATATTAATAATATACATCATAATATTAATAATATCAATATAAAAGTTAATATAGTTAATTTTATTTTATTTTTTATTAAGTTATTGAATTAATCTATTGTAATAATTTAAAATAAACAGACTATAACAAGGACATTTAATATTGAACCGGTAGAGACCGTGAAAGTAACAGTTATGTAGAAAAATCATTTAAAAATATTCTCTTACAAGATAATATA
>DKGO01000216.1 GCA_002453315.1 Caryophanales bacterium UBA6768
CTAAATATTACTATACGAGGGGTTTTAACATGGAATGTCATACAATTAATTAAACGGTTACCTGAGGGGTTGTAATCACACATCAGATAGAATATTATTCCTTTGTTTTCAATTATTCTTGATAATGATGTTTTCAAGAATAATTTAGTCATTTTTCCGTGAATTTTTTTGACAAAATCTCAGATAGTTTTCTTCATGCTAACACATCTTCAGCAGTTTAATTTAATATT
Source organism: Caryophanales bacterium UBA6768 (assembly GCA_002453315.1). Next base: position 231 of record DKGO01000216.1, read on the forward strand.
AATATATCACGAACATTTGAATGTTTAAACATGGAATAATTTATAGAAAAACATTGTGATTCCTAAGTTCCTTAAAATATGCATCTTAAATAAAGGCAAAAGCCCTCAAATAGAGGGCTTAGGTTTGGATCTATGGCAGGGCGGCGTATCCTGCATCTCTGGTAACTACATGAATACATGTAGCGCGTGGGGAACCTTTCCCACCTCAAGGATCCAAATATATTATATGTCTTTCTACTAAATATAATACCACTTTCTAGTGAAAAGTAAACAATATTTATTATATACTATTTTATAGAATTGAATAATACAATTCTCCCACTATTTAATCTTTTTCTAATTTTATGATGACTGTTGTGTAAATCGTAGAACGTACTTAAAAATAAGTAACCTGTAGGGTCTAGTTTTATTGCAACTAACAAATTAAAATCTATTTCTTTATAAAGCTCGACACTATTAGGCTCAGTCGGACTTTGACCAACATAATCGGGACTATGAATTATCCCGGGGATTTCTTGGTGGTATGTGTAGAATAAATTAATTCTATCTCTTTTTTTAAGATGAGTAATAACCCCTGGGTGCATATGTACCTCATTGGAACTGCAGGATAATTGGTATTTTTCTGTAATCTGTGCTGGTAATTGCCCCACTATTTGTATTTTCTTTGAATTAGGATCTACATTGTAAATCATACAAGAATCTATCCCCTGTTTATGCACTTTACACAACTATAATAATTATAACATAAATTATTTAAAGAATATCAGTATTTACACATCGCTATTTTATAGTTAGTTGTACTTTATCGTAGGTTAAAGAAATTATGAAGTATAGATAGTATGGAATACTTTCCAAATGATACAATAAAATACCATCTATTTAATGGATAGTATTATTCTCTACATATGCCTTTTGCAAAATAGCCCCAAATTCAGCCCCAAATCATTACATTTTGTTACGTTTATTGCAATGTGTTTTATGTCAGAATAACTTAAAATGTTGATATGGTAGACTCTTTCCCATTTTTTACTTTACTAGTTGCATCATAGATTCCTTACACAAATGTAAGGTAAATGAAATAAACTTCGATTTTAGAATGCCCCTATTTAGTCTAAACTAAGGATAGAAACAGTGAAGGGAGCAATAAATAAATGTTAGAAGTCAAGCAACTATCAAAGGTATACGAAGGCAAGGTGCCACATCGGGCATTGACAGATATTAATATTACAATAGAAGATGGTGAATTTGTTGGCATTATGGGTCCATCTGGAAGTGGAAAAACAACACTATTAAATGTTATTTCCACAATTGATGAACCAACGACAGGGAAAGTACTATTAGACGGAAAAAACCCCCATGAATTAGGTAAAAATGATCTTGCAAAATTTCGACGTCGTGAATTAGGATTCGTATTTCAAGATTATAATTTAATGAATACTTTAACGATTGAGGAGAATATTGTCCTACCTTTGACGCTAGATAAGGAAAAGGTTGCAGTGATGAAGCGAAAAGCAATAGAAATTGCTGAAAAGTTGGGCATTACAGAAATTTTACCTAAACGGATTTTTGAAGTGTCTGGTGGGCAAATGCAGCGGGTAGCTGTTGCTCGGGCAATGGTTCATCAACCAAAGCTTGTTTTAGCCGATGAACCAACTGGTAATTTAGATTCAAAATCATCGAAAGATGTGATGGAACTAATTTCACTCATGAATAAGGAAAATAAAACGACAACATTGCTTGTGACACATGATGCGACTGCCGCAAGTTATTGTGATCGTGTTGTATTTATTCGTGACGGAAAGTTGCATTCGGAAATTCATCATGGTGAGAGCCGTCAAGTCTTTTTCCAAAAAATCATTGATACATTGGCATTAATGGGAGGGAATGACAATGACTTTTCGTCAGTTCGCGTTTAACAACGTATTCCGCAATAAACGGTTATATGCAGCTTATTTTTTAAGTAGTTTATTTACCGTGATGGTATTCTTTACATTTGCTATATTTGCTTTTCATCCAATATTAACGGAACAGGAAATTAATTCTAATGTCTTAATTGGTTTATCTGTTGCTGGTGGTATTATTTATGTGTTTTCGTTCTTTTTCGTATTATATTCGATGAGTTCCTTTTTACAATCACGCAAAAAAGAATTTGGTATTCTTAAAATAAACGGGATGTCAGATGGCCAACTACGATGGATGGTCTTTTTAGAAAATATGGTCATTGGGCTTTTTGCGACAGTCATCGGTATTTTACTTGGATTAGTATTTTCCAAAGGTATCTTACTCGTGGCAGAGAATGTGTTAGTTGCAGATGTTACCTTGAATTTTTATTTTCCAACCTTAGCAATCATCATTACATTTGTTTCATTTATATTATTGTTTTTCTGTATCTCATTATTTGTCATTTTTGTCTTACGAACAAAAAAACTCGTTCAATTAATTAAGGGGGATAAAATTGGCAAGGCAGAGCCGAAGTTTTCCATTATTCTAGTAATTTTGGCTATCCTTTTGTTAGGCAGTGGGTATAGTATTGCCGTATTAGCTAAAGGACTGCAAGTCGCAGCTGCATTAATTCCAGTATCTATTTTGGTTACGGTTGGAACGTATCTTTTATTTACTCAGTTAAGTGTATTTTTAATTAGAAAATTAAAGGATAATCATCACCTGTTTTGGAAAAATACGAACATGTTATTGTTTTCCGATTTATCTTATCGAATGAAGGATAATGCAAGGTCATTTTTCATGGTAGCCATTATTTCAACTGTGGCATTTAGTGCGATTGGCACGTTATTTAGTTTGAATTCATTTTTAACAAAAGGGGTCATTGAAGCACATCCAACGTCATTAACTTACTTTGTTAGTGATGAACTTGAAGACACAGAAATAAATGGACATTTAGATTTTATTGAAAATACAATGCATGATTATGATTTAGAATATGATGGGGAATATGTAGAACTATCACGTTTTGAGCAAATAGAAGGTGAGCCATCTGTCCTTATTACAACAGCTTCCGAATATAATAAATATGCACAATTAATTGGTGAAAAAATGGTTGAAGTAAAAGGTGATGAAGTCATACCTGTCGAAAGTAGTTCAAGAACATTGGATATGGCTAATGAAGAAGATAAACTTGATGCAATAACATTGGCGGATGGTTCCAAGGTTGCGGTAGATTGGGAAAAAGTTGGATTAGCTAAACGTGATGTTTTACCAGAAATGTTCGTATACTACATTGTTAGTGATGATTTATATGCTGATTTAGGAGAACCATTTTTTACAGAGGAGTATTATGATTGGCAAGTGGTCAAAGGGTCACAAGAAAATAAAGTAGAAGCAGGTAAAGTAATTTCCGAGGAATTGGAGCAATATGTCACGGCTGTTGACTATATCGTCTATGTTATTCGTTCGGTATATGCGCCAATCATGTTCGTTGGGTTATTTATCGGGTTAATTTTCTTTATTTCATCTGGTAGCTTTTTATATTTCCGATTGTATGCTGATTTAGACGAGGATAAGGAAAAATTCCGATCCATCAGTAAAATTGGATTAACGATGAAAGAACTGAACAAGGTTATTGGACAACAAACAGCCATTTTATTTTTCACACCAATAGTCGTGGCCATCATTCATGGTGCCGTTGCTTTAACAGCGTTATCCCATATGTTTGATTATAATTTAGTAGAGGAGTCGCTCTACGTACTCGGGGGATTTTTTGTGATCCAGGTTATTTATTATATTGTCGTTCGATATTTTTATACGAGACAAATCAGATTGGACATCAAATAAAATAATCTTAAAAAACCGTGGGCAAATTTAAAATCCCATGGTTTTTTATTGGAAAAATAATTTGGTTGTATGATGTGAAGAGAATGGAATTGAAAGAAGAATATACTCACCGACATGGAGATCATATGTCGTGGTATGAGAATCATCAAATTAAAAGCCGTGAGGCTCGATTAGAAAAGCTGAAAAGGGAAGTCGTGAAGAATGTTCTCACGGTTAGAGAATTGGGGTAAAAGATAAACTGAAGCCGTGAGGAATGTTCTCACGGTTAGAGAATCGGGGGAAAAGGTAAACTGAAGCCGTGAGGAGTGTTCTCACGGTTAGAGAATCGGGGGAAAAGGTAAACTGAAGCCGTGAGGAATGTTCTCACGGTTAGAGAATTGGGGAAAAAGGTAAACTGAAGCCGTGAGGAATGTTCTCACGGTTAGAGAATTGGAGAAAAAAGGTAAACTGAAGCCGTGAACCATATTTTCACTACTTTGGAATTGCCAAAAGTCCAATAGGGGTAATATAAAAGTTGCTGTCACTGATATATCCGATCATCTGAAAAGACATCTTAATATTAAGTTTTTATTTATCTAAAATTAAAGCGATTTCTTCCAAGCATGTTTCCATTTCCTCTTGTGTCCCGATTGTAATTCTTAAATAGTTATCAATTTTATCGGTATTAAAATATCGGACTAGTATATCTTTTTCCCGTAATTGTTCATAAATATCTTTGGCAGATGCATCAGGATGGCTAATGAATAAAAAGTTCGTCGCTGATGGTAATACGTGAAAGCCGATTTCCCCCAATGCTGTTGCAGTCCATTCTCTCGTTGCAACTATTCTTGCTACCGTATTTTCAAAATACGCTTTATCTTCCATACTCGCAGTTGCTCCAGCAATGGCCAACCGATCGATTGGGTAAGAATTAAAGGAATCTTTCACCCGAATCAATCCCTCTATAAGTGATTCATTAGCAATGGCAAATCCAACCCGAAGTCCGGCGAGTGATCGGGATTTTGATAGTGTTTGAATGACGATGAGGTTATCATATTTTTCAATTAGAGAAACCGCCGAAGTTGCCGCAAAATCAATGTATGCCTCGTCGACAATAACGACAGATTCCGGATTGTTTTTCACAATGTTTTCAACATCTTCAATTGGTAAATACAAGCTTGTCGGCGCGTTTGGATTAGGAAAAATAACCCCACCTTCCGCATTGAAAAATCGTTCCGGCTGTATTGTGAAATCGTCATTTAACTCGACTTCTTCAAAGGGAATGTCGAAAATATTTGCATATACGGGATAAAAGCTATACGTGATTTCAGGAAAACGAATCGCTTGACCAGGCTCAAAAAAAGCCATAAAGGCTAATGCCAATACGTCATCAGATCCATTTCCAACAAAAATTTGTTCACGTTTCAAGCCGTAATGGCCGGCAATCGAATCCCTTAAATGATCGACAGTTGGAGAAGGGTAAAGCCTTAAATTATCCCCAGTTGCCTTACGAATAGCTGCTAATGCTTTTGGTGAAGGGCCGTATGGATTTTCATTTGTATTTAATTTTAACATGTTCGGTTTGTTAAGTTGTTCGCCAGGAATATAAGGAGTCGTCCTTTTGGCCATTGTACTCCAAAATTTATTCATCGTTATCCGCCTTTTTTTGTACGTGTCGTTTAAATAATTCCTCTTTAATGTCACCAATATTAACATGTGTCATGTTAAGTAAGACGAGCGTGTGGTAAATGAGGTCAGCGACTTCCCATTTTATTTCATCTTTATCATTATTTTTTGCGCCAATAATTACCTCGCTCGCCTCTTCGCCCACTTTTTTTAATACTTTATCAATGCCTTCATTAAATAAATAAGTAGTATAGGATCCTTCTTCCGGATTGTTGCGGCGATCCTCAATAATGTCAACGATAGAATGAATAACTTCACGTTTTGCAAGGGTATCATCATCCCCGTCCAGCCCGTGATGAAAACATGAAGTAGATCCCGTGTGACATGCTGGTCCCTTAGGATGAACATTAATCAATAAGGCATCCCCATCACAATCTAGCTGAATATTGGTGACAGTTTGTTTGTTGCCAGATGTTGCTCCTTTATGCCATAATTCCTTCCGGGAGCGACTATAGAACCATGTTTCTTTCGATTCTATCGTTTTTTCCAAAGACTCCTTATTCATATAAGCCAACATAAGGACCTTTCCTGTTGTGTCATCCTGCACGATAGTGGGGATAAGTCCGTGTTCATCAAATTTCACATTATTAATCATGTTCATTTGCCAACTCCTTAATCGGAATGTCATTGGTACGTAAATATTTTTTTAAGCCCAAAATATTGATCGTTTCATAATGGAATACAGAAGCAGCTAGAGCGGCATCAGCATGACCCTCTGTAAGCACTTCTTTAAAATGTTGTTTCGTTCCTGCACCGCCACTAGCAATCACGGGAATATTAACCGCCTTAGCCACTGCTTTGTTAAGTTCTAGGTCAAATCCATTTTTCACACCGTCCGAATCAATACTATTTAACAAAATTTCACCAACATCAAGTGTTTCACCTTGTTTCGCCCATTCAATGACATCGAGACCGGAATCGTTTTTCCCACCACCCGTAAAAGCGTGCCATTTTTTTGGCGAAATTTCTTTCGCATCAATCGATAAAATAATTTGTTTTGATTGAAAAATGTGACTCGCTTCACTTAGTAAAATGGGGTTCTCGATTGCTGCGCTAGTGATCGATACTTTTTCGGCACCAGCATCGAGTACCGCCTTAATATCTTCAATAGAACAAATGCCACCCCCAACAGAAAGTGGAATTGTCAAATGCTCGGCTAATGTTTTAATGATTTGTAAAAATTGCACACGGTCCTTCCCGGTAATATCAAGAACAAAGAGTTCGTCAGCATGTTCAGCCTCATAGCGTTTTGCTAATGACAATGGGTCAGCAATATTTCGAATATCGGTGAATTTTTTACCTTTGACGACTTGACCGTCACGAATATCGAGGCAAGGGATAATTCTCTTAGTCATTTAATTTCCCCCTACTACATTGGAAAAATCCAGTTTTCCATCGTATAGGGCTTTGCCAATAATGGCACCATACATAGTTAATTTTTCTAATTGACGAACATCGTCGAGGGTTGTAATACCGCCTGATGCGATAACATCCATCGTTGTCGCTTCATTGATTGCTTGCTGTTCAGCTAAATTCGGTCCTTGGAGCATACCATCTTTTGCGATATCAGTGTAAACGATTGTTTGCAAACCGATTTGCTCTAATTCTTTTAATAAATCAAGGGCCCGCACAGTACTCGTTTCAGTCCAGCCATCTGTAGCAATAAAGCCATTTTTTGCATCCAATGAAACAGCAATTTTTTCTTGATATTTAGTGACGGCTTCATGTAAAAATTCCCGATTTTGAATGGCTGCGGTACCGATAATAACACGGGAAACGCCGTTGTTAATGTAAGTATCAATTGTTTCGATGGCTCTAATGCCACCACCAATTTGCACCGGAATTGATACTGTTTGTGCAATGTCAATAATCATTGATTGATTCACTGATTCACCAGATTTTGCTCCATCCAAATCTACAATATGAATGTATTCTGCCCCAAGGCTCTCCCATTTTTTTGCCATCTCTATTGGCGAATTACTGTAAACCTTTTCTCGGTCATAATCTCCTTGGATTAGACGAACACATTTACCTTGTAAAATATCGATTGCTGGGAAAATAATCATGTCATTTCTCCTTTTATTGTAAAAAAATTATAACAGTCCTTTTGTTGATGGGATACCCTTTACCCTTTGATTAAAACTACTTGCAGCATCTAATGCCCGTGCAAATGCCTTAAAAATTGCCTCAATCATATGGTGTGTGTTCGTACCATATTCCAAATTGATATGTAATGTCACGCCGGCATGATTGACAAAGCCTTGGAAAAACTCTTGCACAAGCTCTGTATCAAATTGACCAACTTTATCTTTCAAACCATTTACTTGATAAACGAGATGTGGCCTGCCACTAATGTCGATATGAACTGTCGCTAACGATTCATCCATTGGAATAGAAACTGATGCATATCGTTGAATGCCTTCCATAATTCCAATTGCTTGTTTAAACGTTTGACCAAGAACGATACCGACATCTTCTGTTGTATGGTGTTGATCAACTTCAATGTCACCATCACAAGTAACATCTAAATCGAATAAACCGTGCCCAGAAAATAAAACGAGCATATGATCTAAAAAACCAACACCTGTATTAATCTCACCTTTTCCCTCACCATCAATGTTAAAATTCAAGTTAATTTTTGTTTCAGCTGTCTCCCTTGACATTGATTGTTGTCTCATCATCATACTTCCTTTCATGGCTTTTTTCTTCGGACAGAAATGGCCCTTGCATGTCCGTCTAATTGTTCTGTTAATGCAATATTTTCAATATGGGTGGCTTCCTTTAACAAAGCATTTTCATCATATCGAATAACACTAGATTTTTTAACGAAATCATAAACTCCTAAAGGCGAGGAAAACTTGGCTGTACCACTTGTCGGTAATGTATGATTCGGTCCAGCCATATAGTCTCCTAAAGCCTCGGGTGAATAATTTCCTAAAAAAATGGCTCCAGCATGATGAATTGATGTTACATGCTCTGATGCATTTTCTATCATTAATTGAAGATGTTCTGGCGCAATATCGTTGACGATTGCAAATGCCTCCACGAGTGATTCGGCAACGATTAATTTGCCATTTCGGGCTATTGACTCTGTGGCAATGGCGCTCCGGGGTAATGTTGTTAATTGTTTTTCAATAGCCTCAACAATGGAAGTTGCTAGCTGATTACTTGTTGTAACACAAATAGGAACTGCGTCCTCATCATGTTCTGCTTGGGAAAGTAAATCAGCTGCGACAAATTCAGCTGGTGCCGTTTCATCAGCTACAACACATATTTCACTTGGCCCAGCAATCATATCAATGGCAACATCACCGAATACCCACTTTTTTGCTCTGGCAACATATGCATTACCCGGTCCAACAATTTTATCAACCTTTTTTACTGTTTCTGTTCCATAGGCTAGGGCAGCAATGGCCTGAGCCCCACCAAGTTTATATATATGATTAATTCCGAGCATACCTGCGGCAACGAGAACGTGGGGGTTAATCCTCCCATCTTGTTGTGGTGGGCTCGTGATGAAAATTTCACGAACACCAGCAATTTGAGCGGGAATGACATTCATTAAAACGGTTGATGGATAGGCTGCCTTCCCGCCTGGAATATAAATACCAACCCGGCTTATGGGAGATATTTGCTGTCCTAACATCACCCCGTCTTCCCTGTTGAAATACCAAGACTGTTCCTTTTGTGCTTCATGAAAAATAGCGATATTGTTGCGGGCAACTCCTATGGCTTCGCGAAAATGATCATCTACCATCGATTCTGCATCCTTGAATTCCTGCTCGGAAACAAGGAAATCATCAAGTAAAATACCATCAAATTTTTCTGTGTAATCAGACAACGCCTGATCGCCTTTTTGACGTACTTGGTTGATAATGGTTAACACATCTTGGTCAAAATTGGCATCATTTTCTTGTGTCCATTGCTGTTTTTTTGCTAAAAATTGCTTATATGTCATTATTTCCATTCGGATCACCCCAATTCAGCTTTAATTTGGTCGATAAAAGTTAAAATGTCATTTGTTCTCGTTGCGAAACTTGCTTTATTCACTACTAATCTTGTACTGATTTTTTCAAACTCATCTAAAATAGTTAACCCATTTTCTTTAATTGTATTACCTGTTTCGACAATATCGACAATATAATTCGCCATGTCTATTATCGGAGCGAGCTCAACGGAACCATTTAATTTAATTGTTTCAACGTCGATCCCTTTCGCATCAAAGTAATTTTTAGCGACATTTGGATACTTGGAAGCGACTTTTACCGTCGTTTCAGTTGGTGAAAAAGTCTCCTGTAAACTTGCAAGGGCAAAAACACATTGCCCAAATTTTAAATCGAGCAATTCATAAATGTCAGCCTCTGCCTCTAGAATATTATCTTTCCCAACAATCCCGATATCTGCAGCTCCTTGTTCAACGTAAGTTGTCACATCGACAGCCTTTACATAAATCATTTTTATCGATTTATCTTCACTATAAAACACAAGTTTCCGACTCGATTGGGTGAAATCGGGAAAATGGATGTTTGCCTTTTTTAATAATTCTAATGCTGCTTTCGCAGTCCTTCCTTTTGCTAATGCTAATGTAATCATTGCCAATGAATTAACGCTCCCTATTTTTCAGTGTAGAAATGACGTCATCTAGATTCGGATAATTTGTTTTTTGACCCTGAATAGTTAATAAAAATTCGCCCTTTTTAATATGCAACATTGCCATTGCATCAACTCTGTTACGCTGTTGTTCTTTTTCAGGATAAGTAACAACAGTAAAATCAGAATTCCGTAATTTTTTAGCTGATAAAAAACTCAATTTTTGCATCGGCTCATCATAATAAATACAAACATCAATTTGTGGCTTTTGTTGGAAAAAGGATGTAGGAATTCCTTTCATGAGCAGATCAACATTAAAGGCAAATCCAATCGCAGGAATGTTTGCCGAAAATTGGTTAGCTAGTTGATCATAACGCCCTCCCATTAATACAGGTTTGCCGATTTTTTCGATAAATCCTTGAAAAATAATGGCAGAATAATAGTCCATATGATTTATTAAACTTAAATCAATGACGATATTTTCTATGACACTGTCATCGTCCAATATAGTAAACAATGTGTTAATATTTTGTAATGTTTCTTTTAATGTATCACTTAATGGGAGCCCATTTGCCTTTTGAATGACGTCCTCATAATTTCCATATAGAAATGGTAATGTTGTCACAACTGATTTTAATGAATCATCAATGTGTAGCTTTGATAAAATCTCATCGATTTCGCCAACATTTTTTGCTCGGATACTATTTTTTAAACGGTTTAAATCGTGCTTCTCTAATTGCATTTCTTTTACTAATTGTTTAAAAAAACCGGCATGACCAATTTCGATTTTAAAATGGTTAACTTGCAAATGGTCAAGTACCTCGTAGGCTAATGCAATGATTTCAGCATCGGCTTCCACAGAACTATTACCGAAATATTCAACCCCTGCCTGTTTATTTTCCAATTGTTCTTTTGTTTCTAAAGCATGGCGGAATACATTATGAACATAAAAATAACGCAAATCTTTCGTTAATTGTTTATGTTGCTGCGCAATCTTACGTGTGATTGGGATCGTAATATCCGGTCGTAATACACGTACTTGGCCAGTATTATCGATTGTTTTAATCATTTCTTGACGATTCACAGTACCATTTAATTCAGAGTACATGTCGTAGGATTCTAATGTCGGGGTATCAATTTCTTTATAGCCATAATGGTAGAAACGATTTTTAAGTAACCGAACAAGTTGGTTTCTTTCATAAATTTTGTCGATTGGAATAACGAAATCATTATCTATGTTATGATGTAAATACATAAAAACACCTGCTTAACTTTTCTTTTCCACTTTATCACTTTACTATGGTAAAGTATTATAATTATTACTATAATAAAAATGATAAAGAATGTCAATCGTTTTCGTCAACTATTTAAAATTAAATTGTAACTTATTAGGGAATAAGCTAAAATAGATTCGTGTGATTTTATTAGATTTTAACTGAAGACGCTCACTGTAAATGCCGTTAGAAATTAAATTGTGAGAAGTGTGACTATAGGGGTGGAATGAATTGTTTGATTATCATATGCATAGTGATTTTTCTGCTGATTGTGACACGCCAATGGAAGCGACAATTGAGGCAGCAATAAACAAAGGCTTAAAAGAAATATGTTTTACCGAGCATATCGATTATGAATATCCGGATCAATCAATTGTGTTTGATCTAGATATTCCTCGCTATCGTGAAAAATTACTACAGATGAATCAAAAATATGGAAAAGATATTATCATTAAAACAGGTGTGGAAATTGGGGTCCAACCACATTTATTAGAACGTTACAATCAATTACTAGTTAAAGAGGAATTTGATTTTATTATTTGTTCGATGCATACAACGAATAAACAGGATTTACATTCTGGTCATTTTTTTCAAGGGCGAACAGCTGAAGAAGCATATCAACTTTATTATGAGGAACTACTATATTGTGTGAAACATTTTGACAAGTTCAGTATTCTAGGGCATTTGGATTTAGTAAAACGATATAAGTCACTAAATACGAATGAAAATTTCCATGAAATGATAAGGGAAATTTTTAATGTGATTATTCCTAGGGGCCAGGGGATTGAAATGAATGCATCCGGTTTCGCTTATGGATTAGGTGGGGCAATGCCTAGCAAAGATATTTTACAACTATACCATGATTGTGGTGGCGAATTTGTTACAATCGGTTCAGATGCACATGAACCAGAACATGTTGCCCATCGATTTTCGGAAATCATTGCTACATTACAATCTGTCGGTATCAAGTATGTGGCAACATATGACCAACTTAAACCGACGTTTCACTTAATAAAAAATTTTTCATAACATATATGTATCGAAAAAAGAACTGGGCATTTAAAGGAATGATTTCATTGAAAAAAAAGAATGTATTCCAACATTTAGTTGATTTACTAGGCAGTGAAAATGTTGTTAAAAATAAACCGTTAAAAAATCATACGTATACAAAATTAGGGGGTGTATCAGATTATTTTGTTACACCTGTTACTTATGAACAAGTGCAAAAAGTAGTGAAATTAGCGAATAAATTAGAAATCCCTTTTACACTATTAGGAAATGGGTCAAATTTGATTATCCGTGACGGTGGAATTCGTGGGATTGTCATGTATTTAGGGAAATTAAACAAAGTAATGGTAAATGATACGGTAATTGTTGCCCAGAGTGGAGCCTTGATTGCAGATGTGTCGAGAAAAGCACTAGATTCTAAATTGACAGGACTTGAATTTGCTTGTGGGATACCGGGTTCTGTTGGCGGTGCCCTCTTTATGAATGCAGGGGCTTATGGTGGGGAAATTAAAAATGTATTAATAGAGGCTAAAGTCGTGACAACCGAAGGTGAAATAAAGACTGTTTTAGCAAAAGATTTAGATTTGACTTATCGTTCCAGCAATATCCCCGAAAATGGATATATTGTCTTAGAAGGTGAATTTTCTTTAAAACAGGGGAATTTTGAAGAAATTAAAGCAGTCGTCGATGATTTGACTTTTAAACGGGTATCAAAACAGCCATTAGAATTTCCAACATGTGGCAGTGTGTTTAAACGGCCAAAAGGTTACTTTGCTGGTAAGCTCATCCAAGATAGCGAATTACAAGGGGTGTCAATTGGCGGTGCCCAAGTATCATTGAAGCATGCTGGATTTATTATTAATAAAGATGGTGCAACAGCGACTGAATATATTTCATTAATTGAACATGTGCAAAAGGTAGTAAAGGAAAAGTTTGGGGTCGATTTGGAACGTGAAGTTAGAATTATCGGAGAAGACAAGTAAGAACGAATAGAATATCAACAAGGCTGGAATTCTTGCCACTGCGGCTTTATCGTTCGGCAAACAGGCTAAGATGACTAGATAGACTTAGCCGTGACTTGCCTAGCAAAATTTAGACCGATTAGGAAATTTACCATCTCATTCCTTAATAAAAGAACATTACCATTTCTTCTTGAAACAGCAATGTTCTTTATAAGAGGGAAAACTATTTTAGGAACTACTCACTGTACCACTTCTAAACCGTTTGAGGAATGTTTGTAAACGCTCATTTTCAGAGTGTTCGATTACTTCGCTTGCTGTTCCTCTCTCGGCAATGACACCTTCATCTAAAAACAATACCCTGTCAGCAATTTCAAGTGCAAAGTCCATCTCGTGTGTGACAAGGACCATTGCCGTCTTACCTTCCTCGGCGATATCCCGTATTACTTGTAAAACTTCTCCAACTAATTCAGGGTCTAATGCTGAAGTTACCTCATCAAATAACATAATTTTCGGTTGCATGACTAAAGCCCTTGCCATAGCAACCCGTTGTTTCTGCCCACCTGATAATTGGTCTGGGTATTTATTCATATGATCTTTTAAGCCAACTTTTGTTAACATATCTTCTGAAATTCTTCTGGCATCAGCCTTACTAATTTTTTTCACATTTACCGGTGCGACCATACAATTTTCAATGATTGTCATATGGGGGAATAGATTAAAGTGCTGGAAAACCATGCCAATCTCGCCACGAACTTCCCGTAAATGTTTTTCGTTAGCAGGCACCATTTTTCCGGCCCGTTCCATTTTCCACAAGTTAGTATCTTCTACAATAATATCACCGGATGTCGGTTCCTCTAATGTCATTAACATGCGAATAATCGTCGTTTTACCGGAACCAGATGGCCCGATAATACAAATTTTTTCAGATGGTGCGATATTTAAATCTATCCCTTTTAATACTTTAAAATCACCAAATGATTTGTGTACATCTCTAAATTTCACTATAGGTTCTACCATTATTTATCCTCCTTTTAAGAATTTGAACTTGACATCGCTTTTTTATCAAAGCGTCGGTTCAGTTTCTTTTCTAAATAATTGACCAATAACGAAGAAGGGTAACTTAATAATAAGAAAAGTAAAGCAACGATCGTTAATGGTTCTAAGTATGCGAAGTGTTTTGCACCATAGTTGTTAGCAAGCGCTAAAATTCCAAGTACACCAACTGTAGATGCTAAAGGAACTTCTTTAAATAAA
>DKGO01000141.1 GCA_002453315.1 Caryophanales bacterium UBA6768
TTGGCATATCTTTCAAATATTTCACAGACTGTTGAAAGAAAGGATCATCCTTTAATCCCCAACCAATTGAATTTTCCTCTGTAACATTGAAACTATCTACATCGTAAAAACGATTATACCCTAGCGTATCGTACATAACATCTCGGTTCCAAAAGCTTTTATTATTCGCGTGAAACACAGACGTATAATAACCAGCTTCCCTTAAAGCAGTTGGTAATCCATCATATTTATTTTGTGAATGGGTGAAAAACACTGCGCCACTCGGAAGTGGGTAAAGCGAGTTTTCTAGTAAAAATTCAGAGTCTGAAGTTTTACCTTGGCCTGTTTGGTGATAAAAGTTAGGGAAATAATAGCTATCTTCAATTAAAGAATTCAAAAATGGAGTGATGACATGACCATCCACTGTATTGTTAATCACAAAATTTTGGGTAGACTCTAATTTGATGACAAACACATTTTTGCCTTTTGCAATCCCTGTAAGATCCTCATTTGGTTTGACACGATTTGCCTTTACATAGTTTCCGATATCGACAATTTCGCTACTGTCCGCGAGCGCCCTTTGTGCTTGTGCCCGAGACTGCATAATAGCATCGTAAATATGGTAATTATAGACACCGATGTTTTTAATGAGCATTTCACGGTCGAACGTCCTCGTTAACAGTTGGGGACGTTCTGTTTCTGCTAGTCCTAGGTTAAAAGCAAACAAAGCGATTGCCGTAGCAAATACAGAGGCAACTTGCTTTTTCGTCACATGACCTGGTTTCACAGATACGAACTTCATTAAAATCGCTAAAATAATCACATCGACAAAAAAGACGATGTCTGTGTAGCTAATTAATTCAAAAATACTACTCCCTAAATCACCCATATTACTCGTCTGAAAGAGAACAGGTATCGTAATAAAATCATTAAAAAAACGATAAAAAACAACATTCGCATAAATGATAAATGAACCTATGAAACTTATTAAAAGAATCATACGGTTTCTAAGTTTACTAGAAAAAAAGAGACTAAAACCTAAAAATAACAAAACTGTACTAACTGGGCTTATAAACAAAATAAATTGCTGCATTTTATTTTCTAACGGAATATTAAAATAAAATCTACTAACAAAGTAAGTTTTTATCCACAATAAAACCGTTGCGGTGAGAAACATTGAATATTTACCGAATGTTTTCTTCATCGTAACTTCGCTCTCCTTACCAATCTCAAAATGTTGATTTACCTTTCAGTTCATAAAAACTATCATAATCTCTTTTTATCTTTTTGACAATCGAAAATAATGTCATTATTACATTTCAGCATGCTGTTGTAATGTTCATATTCTACTTAGATAGACGTACGTTTGATAAAGAAAGTTTCACTTTCTAATAAATATTACTATAAACAGGTATAAAGTCATACGACGATTACTGAACCGTTCGTCTCTCTTTTCTTAATAACAAGATGGCGGAGTTAAATTCTTGAACGCTAAGGAGCCCAAATTTATACAGTTCACGAATTTCTTCCTCCATTAAATCTAAATCAGACCGTCGATTGCCAGTATAAATAAAAATACCGAATCGCTTTAAAATTTGTTGAATATCATAAATCGTCTTCATCTCAGTATCCTCATCAAGGTGACGTTCCGAGGTCTTTTATTTTTAATTGCCACGGCGCATCGTTTCCAGTTAACACTCAAGTAAAAATTTAGAACCATTATAAATTAACACCCTTGGCTCTCTCCAAGTCTTTATTATACACCATCTTATCTGAAGTTTCACAAGAGGTTGCTTACTTAACATGATTATAAGCCAAAGTACCTGGAATAGATTACTTTTGCCCTCGTTGGGTCATCTGTACCTTGAATTAATGTTCGTCCATCGGGAAATAACACTAGTTTCTCCCCTTCAGGAAGCTTCACTTGTAATAAAAAAGGAGTTAATTTAATTTCTCCTACATTTCTAAATCGGTCTGCCCAAACTTGTAATGAATGTTCAAGAGCTTTTCCTTTTATTTGAATAGTGTCTCTTCCACACAAAGTTGTTACAATATCATCGTATTTCGCTTCGAGTGCCGGATATTCCTTTTTTTGACACGTTAAACAATTTGTCTTAATTTGCTCAAATGAAAGTTCATACGTTCTGTTTTTCCAGACGTCAACTGTCATTAAAGACCGTCTCGTCTGCGAATCACCAATTAAATATTTAATTGCTTCAGTTGCCTCAATCGATCCAATAATGTCAACAATAGGAGAGATTACGCCAACGGTATCACATGTTTCGCTACTCGTATCGACATCGATGAAACAGCGAAGACACGGAGTTTGACCCGGGATAAACAATGCGCTCATTCCGCGAGAGGCTACGACACCTCCGTATACGTATGGAACCCCTTTTTTAAATGCTGCATCATTCAGAAGAAATCTCGTCGTAAAATTATCTGTCCCATCGATGACAATATCAATTTCATCTAACAATTCATTAATATTCTCCAACGTGACATCTATGACAATCCCTTCGACAGTCACATCACTATTTATTTTCTTTAGTTTCCTTTCAGCTGCAATCGCTTTAGGTAATGCTTCGTTCACATCGTCTTCATCAAATAACATTTGCCTTTGTAAATTTGATAATTCTACGTAATCGCGGTCAGCAAGCCTTACATACCCTACTCCTGATCGGACTAAATGATTGGCAACAACAGTTCCTAAGGCTCCCATGCCTACAATAAGAGCTCGACTATTTTGCAATCGTTGCTGTCCGTTATTACCAACTGGTGCGAATAACATTTGCCGAGAATATCTTTTAAAGTCCATATTAATCCCCCATCAAATTAAACCATTTTTTCACAGAGGCTTCGAAAAAAGCAACGCTCTTTTTTCAGTAATTAATCGATTTATCGGTATATCGTATATGTCATGTGGAACTCGCTCAACTAGCTGACTTTCAAGTGTGAGCGCTAATGTTTCATTCGTAAAAGTTTGTAAAAAGCGGTCATAGTAGCCCCCACCATACCCTATTCTAAATCCCTTTTTATCAAAAACAAGTCCAGGAACGATCAGGAGGTCGATACTATCCTTTTCAATTCTTTTGCTCAACGCAACGATCGGTTCTAACAATCCTACATAACCTTTTTCAAGCTGGGAGAACGTATCAATTACATAAAAGTCCATTTGCGATGTGTCAGGGCAACTTTTCGGAACGGCGACACGTTTACCAACACTCCATGCATGGGAAATGATGTTTCTCGTATCAATTTCTCGTTTTCGTGAAACTGTTAGTCCAATTGTGTTAGCTTTTTTCCACACTTTCTCCTTATAGAGTCGAGCTTGAATTTGACTGCAAAGCGCTTCAAAGTGCTCTATCTTCATCTCCATTAACTTGTTTTTCATGAATATACGCCACTCTTCCTTCGTCACACCGCACCCCCCCAAATGTAAATTCAAATATAAAAAAAGAAAAAACAGCAGGTTCTCAACCTACTGCTTATCTCGTTTCCCTGTGTAAAGTATGTTTCTTTAATCTCGGACTATACTTCTTAAGTTCTATTCTTTCTGGGTTTGTTTGTTTGTTTTTAGTCGTAATGTAATTACGATCACCTGTTTCAGTACAAGCAAGTGTTACTTGAACGCGCATCTATATAACCTCCATTTCATTTACACATTACATACTGTTGTCGCTTTTTTAAAAAGACACTTATTAATTATAACAAACGATAAATTTCTATTCAAGCACCTTTTTCCTCTTTCATTTTTTGCTAACGTCGTATAAACTAAGTTTATGATGAAATTTGTCGCCTGCACTTTACGAATAATGAACCTAGAACAATGAAGTGTATGGACGCTACTATGTTAAGAGTGAGGGATTAACTGTGGAATTTGCAATTATATCTTTACTAGCAGTAGCTATTCTTATCTTGCTTTTTTCTTTTTTAAGAAAAGATCCTGTAAAGGATGTTGAAAAGCAATTAGAAAACTTTTCAATTAGTTTGATGCAGGAAATTTTAAAATTAAAAAAGCAAGTGAATGTCCTAGAAGAAGAGCTAATGTTAACAGACAATACGACAAACAATGTGGAAAGTAAGAAAGGATAAGCAATGACTAAAAACGGTTTACGGGGATTTGCAGGTGGTCTCATAGTCGCAACAATCGTCTTGAGTTTCTTTTATTACCAATCTGACAAAGCCGTTGATGCAGAAACAACAAAATCAGATGTGGAATCATTTGCAAATGAAAATAATCTCATCATATTAACAGAGGAAGAATATAATAACGTCACAGAGCAAAATAAAAATGAAGAAAAACCTAAAGAAGTAGAAGAAAAGAAAGCAAAAGAGGATAAGCAGGAAGAACCGAAAGAAGAAGAAAAGGTTGAAGCTACTCTTGAAATTTCACCTGGCATGAGCACAGCAGGGGCAGCAGATAAGCTCCAGGAACTAAAAATCATCAAAAACAAAAAAGATTTCACAGATTACATTAAAAAGCATAAATTAGAAGGTTCCGTCAAGTCTGGGTCGTACAAACTTAACAGCGAAATGACGATCAAAGAGATCGCAACGATTGTTACCAAATAAGCAATAGCGCAAAACAACTGTTTTGCGCTATTTTCATTTTATCGTTACTTTGTTGAACCGTTTATTTAATGTCACTCTTTTAATAAAAAAGTAAAGAATAAAATGTCCGGCCCCAAATACCATGAGAAGGTACCGAATACTTTCTTCACTAAAGAAATGGACAGTAGCAATGAACGTAACGATTGAAAAAATACGCCCAAAATTGACGTAGAGTTCTCTAAATACAATGTACTCCACTCTTCGTTCAGCTGCCTTATAAGCCGTTCCGATAACATCATACGTAATTGATTCATATGGAACTAAGAGCAAGGGATAAGCTAACGAAATAACGACAGCATAAATGAGTAATGCTATGTACGTCAGCTTAAAGAAAATAATTAAAAGCGATAAATATAAAACAAGTCCCCCCACTAAGATAGCTTTTTTGCGATTTTTTTCTGTAATCAATCGGGCAACAACATAATACGTGAAAAGTTGTGTGACAGACATCACAAAAGAAAACGTTCCTATTGCTAATTCACTATTTGTTGTAGTAAATACCCAAATTACGATTATAAATGTAAATATGCCTTCGCGCGCACCTTGAAAGAAATGAGCATATAAAACGTTTCTCCAATTGTGATTCTTTTTTTGCTCCTTAATTACACCTTGAAACGAAAAGACACCTTCAGCACTTCGTCTATACAAAAAGAAGCTTAATATGACTGCGCCAACAAAAAGAAGCAGTGAAAATAAAAAAATTACTTTATAACCTGTAAATTTATCCATTGTCGAAATGACATACCCCGCAAAAAGGGGACCAATCACACCGGATAATGATGACATCACACCAAGAAATCCGTTAAAAAAATCACGTGTTTCTGGTTCCGTGATTTCGAATGTTAATACATTATAAGCTAGCCAATAAAAACCGTAGCCTACTCCAAGTAAAAGCCCCAAAAAAAGAATTGTGTTACTTGCATTCTCACCAGCGAGAAGAACGGTTAAATAAAAGCCAGATAAGACGATAATTCCAATCCGTAAAACGATAATACGATCAATTTTTTTTGCGAGCTTTCCCGCTAACATAAACGCAAGCGGTTGGGCAATAACAATCGCTAAGTTGTAAAACGCGATATCTAAAATTTCACCTGTCTGTTTCCATAAAAATACATTCACAAATGTATTTGATAGCGCAATACTTAGCGAGTATAACCCTCCAATAAAGATTAACATCTTTAGTCCTCGAGTTACCTCAATCGTACCTAGTAACCTTTGCAAAATTCGCATATGTAGTTCTCTCTCCTTTATCCCCGTAAACCTATTGTGTGTTAAACAAATAAGGATATTCGATAAAAAAAGAGAGAAAAAAGAACTAAAGCGAAATAAAAAAGTCAGCCATTTGGCTGACTTTTTTATTTCGCT
>DKGO01000006.1:0-3467 GCA_002453315.1 Caryophanales bacterium UBA6768
TATTTATATATATAGGTGTATAATAGAAATTGCTTGTAGAATTTTAATTGGTTATAAGGAGTAAAAAATAATGCAAAAAAAAGGTAATACACCTTCAAGAATGTTAAGAAAAAAACCAAAAAGAAAAATTAGAAAATGGGTAGCATCTATTTTAGTTGTTTTAACAGTGTTTTTAATTTCTGGAGTAGTATATGCAACAAATCTATATTTAAAAGCAGAATCTGCTGCAAATAAGGCCTATGAGGAAACTGATAGAGATAAATCAGACCTTAGGGAAGATATAGTTGATCCGAAGAATGATCATGTATCTATCCTCCTTCTAGGGATTGATGAAAATGATAAGAGAAAACAACGAGAGGTAGCACGAACTGATGCGATGGTTTTTGCCACGTTAAATAAGACTGATAAGAGTATTAAGTTGTTAAGTATACCGAGAGATTCCTTAGTTTATATACCAGAGGTGGGATATGAGGATAAAATTAACCATGCCCATGCTTTTGGTGGTACCGAAGCAACAATTAAAACTGTGGAAAATCTATTAGATATCCCCGTGGATTATTATGTGAAATTAAACTTTAATGCTTTTGTTGAAGTAATTGAGGCACTTGGAGGAATAACTGCGGATGTTCCATATGAATTTATGGAGTCAAATTCGAACGATGAAAAAAATACTATCCATTTATATCCTGGTGTGCAAACATTAAATGGCGAAGAGGCTTTAGCTTTGGCGAGGACTAGGAAAAAAGATAGTGATTATATGCGCGGACAACGTCAATTAGAGATAATTGATGCTATCATTGATAAGGCTGCATCTGTTGGATCAATTTTCAAATATGGAGATGTGATAGATGCATTGGGGGACAATATGTCTACCAATATGAAATTTGATGACATGAAAAGTTTCTTTTCCTATGCAACTGAAGGAAGGAATTTAAACGTAGAGAAATTCAGTCTAGACGGAGATGATTATTGGCCAGATAAAATTTATTATTGGCAGGTAGATGAAATAGCTTTGAATGAAACAAAAGAAAAATTAAAGAACCATTTGGAATTAACTGACTATGCATCTGAATCAAAACAAACGGAATTTTATAATGCAGAGTCATTTGATTAAGGAAGAATTAAGACTTAAAAAACCACCTCCAATTTATTTTTTGGAAGTGGTCTTTTTTACTTTTATTTAAATAAATTTAACGCTTTTACAAGTCCATTAACAATGCCTTTGGCAATTTTGTTTAAAAAAGATTCTTTTTTTAGTTCATCTGCATCTTTCTTGTTGTCTATAAAAAGGAATTCATGTAAAGATGCTGGCATTTCTGATTCCCTTAATACATGGAAATTAGCTGATTTCTTCCCTCTATCGTTACTAGAGATTTGTTTAGTGATTTCATCGTGGATTATGTTTCGTTTGTCTTTTTCTTCGGACGTCACTCCACCACCATTGTAGACATAACTTTCATATCCTGTTCCACCACCAGCATTAATATGAATACTCAGAAAATAGTCAGCATTCCAATTATTTGCTAGATTTGTTCTT
Source organism: Caryophanales bacterium UBA6768 (assembly GCA_002453315.1). The sequence continues at coordinate 1,538 of DKGO01000006.1, forward strand.
TCCCTTAGGGAAAAATACTTATCCGAATCTCTTGAGGTAATTGTATAAGCATTTTTATAGTTGCTTAATAATTTAATAACTCTTTCGGAAATATCAAGTGTTAAATCTTTTTCTCTTAAACCATTGCTACTGGCACCGGGATCGCTCCCACCATGACCAGGATCAATAAATATTTGAACAAAGTTTTTGTTTATTATATTTTCTAGTTTATTTAGTGTTACTTCATCTGCAATTCCATTTACTATTAATCCTTGATTTTGTTGAAAACTTTTAACTGTATTTTCGGTTTGTGGACCAAAAGATGTGTTTTTATATTTAAAAGTATCATAATTTAGTTTCTCTAAATGATATTTTATTATAATTGTGTCACTATGTTTTTTACCCTTTTGTAATGGACTTGATAGAATTTTATCTATTTTGCTTAGTGTAACTTCCTCTAGAATTCCAGTTTGTTTTAAATTATAGTACTTTTGGAATTCCTTTACTTTTTTCTCCGTAGTTGGTCCAAAATTTTCATTGGGACTATTCGAAATTTTGAATCCTAATCTCTCTAGGTCTTTTTTCATTTGAATCAGATCTTTATGGGCTTTACCTTTTTGTAATGGACTTGATAATATTTCATTGATTTTATCAATAGTTTTTTCTTCAATTATTCCAGTTTGTTTTAATTTAAAATATTTTTGAAATTCCCGAACCACTCTCTCAGTTGCTGGACCAAATATTTGATTTGGATTGTCTGAAACTACAAAATCAAGCTGTTTTAATTTTAATTTTACCTCCTTTACCCTAGTGCTCACATCACCACGCATTAGGGAGTTATTTAGGAGTACTTCTATTTTTCTTGAGGTTGCTGGATTCACAATTCCATCGGGATTAATCCCATAATATTTTTGAAATTCTTTAACAGTTTTTTCGGTTGAAGGTCCAAATACGTTATTGGGGTTATTGGAAACAACAAATCCAAGCTTTTTTAAATTCAACTTCATTTGTTTTACATTGTCATTGTTATCTCCACGAAATAACGATGTTTTTAATATGAGATCTATTTCATTAAGTACTTGTCGATCTACAATTCCATTAGGCTCAAGACCATATGCCATTTGGAATTCAATTACTTTTCTTTCGGTACTTGGACCAAAGTTTTCGTTAGGGTTATTAGATACTTTAAAACCTAATTTTTCAAGTTTTAATTTTAAAGTTATTACATCTTTACGGCTAACACCCCGTTTAAGTGGTGCTTCTAATAATTCCTTAATTTTACTTTTGGTAACTGGATCTACAATTCCGTTAGAAATTAAGCCAAACTCTAACTGGAATTCTTTAACTTTCCTTTCAGTAGTTGGACCGAAATTTTTATTTGGATTGTTTGATACCTTAAAACCTAATATTTCCAAATTCTTCTTTATCCCAATAACATCTGAATGACTTTTCCCTTTCATAAATGGACTGTCTAGAATTGCATTTATTTTACTAGCTGTATCCTTATCAACAATCCCAGTGACATTTAGACCATAATAACTTTGAAATTCCATTACCTTTTTCTCAGTAGTTGGTCCAAAGTTTTTATTGGGATTATTTGATACCTTAAAACCTAATTTTTCAAGCTTTAATTTTAAATTTACTACATCTTTACGGCTTACCCCACGTTTCAGTGGTGACTCCAATAATTCTATAATTTTATCTTTTGTTACCGGGTCAACAATTCCGTTAGGTATTAAATCAAACCTTATTTGGAATTCTTTGACCTTCCTTTCAGTAGTTGGACCGTAATTTTTATTTGGATTGTTTGATACCTTAAAACCTAATATTTCTAAATCTTTCTTTATCCCAATAACATCTTGATGACTTTTCCCTTTCCTAAATGGACTGTCTAGAATTGTATTTATTTTATTAGCAGTATTCTCATCGACAATCCCAGTGACATTTAGAC
>DKGO01000006.1:3691-4206 GCA_002453315.1 Caryophanales bacterium UBA6768
GTGACATTTAGACCATAATAACCTTGAAATTCTTTCACCTTTTTTTCAGTGGTCGGACCAAATCTAGTGTTGGGGTTTTTAGATATTACAAATCCAATTAATTCAAGATCCAGCTTTAGTTTTTTTACTGCCTCATTATTATCATTTCTTTTTAAAACTGATTGAATATTGAATGTTGTTAAATTGGATTCATTAATTTTAGGTGCAGGGTCTTGAGGGAAATCGCCACTATCAATTGAACTATGGGTAATGACAATATCACTTTCTACATCTTCTAATTCTGCCGCTTTTACAAAATTGGGAGTTATTGTAAAAGTTAAAAGAATAGAAAAAAAGAGAATAAAATTTATTTTTGAATTCTGATTCAGGTTCAATACTGCTTTCAACGTTACACCTCCCTTATTATGTATTTCTACTAAATTAGTACTTTTGACTATTATAATATATTTTATAATAATTATCGATGTTTTTATGAATAATTAGGGAAATTTTATTTAAATGTGTGTAATAATGTT
>DKGO01000005.1 GCA_002453315.1 Caryophanales bacterium UBA6768
AGCTTTTTCTAGTGGCTCGGTTGCGATCATGATACTCTCTACAGGCACAACCGACCTTTTAATGGTTGTTTGTAGATCCCCAGAATAAGCATTTGTGACAATAACTAATTCATTTGCGATAACCGTTCCATTTTCCGTTTTGACAACAAACTTATTATCTATTTTCTTATAGTTCATTGCATAAGAGTGTTCAAAAATCCTTCCACCTAATCTTGTGACAGCCTTTGCTAACCCTAACGTGTAGTTTAAAGGATGGAAGTGGGCGCTTTTTTCATCAACTTGGCCACCATGATAAAAGTTAGTATCTAATTCGGTCTTAATGGCTTCTTTTTCGACAATATGAATGAAATCGTAATCCATCTTTGTCGCCATAAATTCTTGTTCTCGTTTCATTCCTTCTAAATGTGACGGCTTAAAGGCTGCATAAAAACTTCCTTTACGGATAAAGTCGCATGAAATTTGTTCGGATTGGATAATATCTTCAATTAAATCAATTGAATCGATCGATAATTGCCACATAGCCTTTGCCGTTTCTAACCCCTTCTTTTTCGCCCAACTCTGCATAGAACCAAGATAGCCTGTCAACACTTCTCCACCGTTTCGTCCACTTGCACCAAATCCAACGGTATCTTTTTCTAACACGATTGTGTCATAATTCTTTTTTTGCAAATGATAAGCTGTTGAAAGGCCTGAAAATCCAGCACCAATGATGGCAACATCACAACGTTGTTCTCTATTTAGTTTGTCAAAACTTTCCCGTTCATTTGCCGTTGCTTCCCACATAGAAACAAGATCCATTTTTTCACCTACTGTTAACGTAATTTTCTTCAATTTTCAAAGCCCTATATTATAATAGAAGATTCCTGTCTTTAGACGATGTAAACTTCATAAACAAGTAAATAGAGATTAACACTAAAATAGTTAATAAAAGTGATAAAGCTGAACCTAATTGCCAGTTCATTTCCACAATAAATGCGTCACGAATGATATTACCAACCATCAGAACCTTTCCACCTGTTAACAAATCAGTAACAACAAAGATACTTAATGCCGGCACAAATGTAATGAGAATTCCCGCAAAAACTCCTGGAGCGGTTAACGGTAAAGTAATTTTAAGAAAGGCTTTATATGGTCTTGCACCTAAATCTTCTGCGGCTTCCAAGTAAGATTTATCCAATTGTTCAATCGATGAATAGATTGGCAAAATCATAAATGGTAAAAAGCCATAAACGATACCAATAACAACAGTATAAGGACTATATAACATGGAAAGTGGTTCCGAGATAATCCCTAGGTTTATAAGTAACGTATTGATTAATCCCTTGGAATTTAATAGAACAATCCAGGCATAAAGTAAAATTAAAAAATTTGTCCAAAAAGGGACCATCACTAATAAAAGTAGAGGGTTTTTCCATTTACCTGCATGGGCGATAAAGTAGGCAAATGGATATGCAATGATCAGACATAAGACAGTTCCGATACCTGCCCAATATATTGAATACAAAATAACTTTTGCATATAAAGAACTAAAGGCCAACCGGTAAGCTTCTGTACTAAATTCATATAAAATACCACCAAAACCCAAATTAGTCGTAAAGCTAATGACCCCAATTAAACCTAAAGGAATTAATAGAAATAGTAATAACCAGATGAGACTAGGTGAGAGCATGGTATAGGCAAGTTTGAAATTTCTAATCATTTGTTATTTCCCCCTTATTTCTCATTAATAGTCCCCAAATAATAATGACTGAAATGATAAGAACGATTAAAATAGTCGATAAAGCATTAATTTCAGGTGACACACCAAGCCTCACCATCGAATAAACGAGAACGGGGAGTGTGCTATCCCCCGGACCCGATGTAAAAAATGCCACTTCAAATTCATCCAGAGATAACGTGAAAGTTAAAAGAGCACCAGCCAAAACACCAGGGAAGATAAGCGGAAATGTTACTTTCCAAAATGTATGCCACTCATTAGCCCCAAGATCTTTTGCTGCCTCTTCCAATGAACGGTCAAGCCCCGCCATTCTCGCAAGTACAATCAGGGCGACAAATGAAATTCCCCACACAACATGGCCTGGGATGACAGTTAAGAGACCTAATTTAATATTAAGAAGCCCATAGATAGCAAGCATAGATATTCCGATAACAATATCAGGGATAATGACAGGTATTAAAAAGATAAAATCCATCGCCCTTCTTCCTATAAATGTATAACGGTGTAATGCTAATGCGGCTAATGTCCCTAAAATAGTTGATAAAATAGTTGTTACTACGGCTATGAAAAGGCTATTCATTAAAGCCTCGATAATTTGTTTGTTATGAAACAATTTCACATACCAATCAAATGTAAAACCGGTCCATACTGTTCCTAGTTTTGAGTCATTAAAAGAAAATACCATTAAAACGATTATTGGAATATAAAAAAAGGCAAAAACAATTAAACTATAAATGAACAGGACCTTCTTAGTTCTTTTCCTCATACATACACCTGCCTTTTTTGATTCTAAGATTAAAAGAATAAGTTAATGGCATCAATCAAAATTTGTCTTAATAATAAGGGACAGGACGCTTTATAATTGAACGTCCTGCTCCCAGATTACCGTTAAAAAGAATAAATGAGTTAATTTCCACCTTCAATTTTTGCTTTTTGAATGACTCTATTAACAATTTGTGTTCTATCGGGGTCAAGATTATGGGACCATTGAGCTTTGTCAGTTTGTTCTTTTGGCAGGCTCTGTCCAGGGATTTGACTAAACTCTTCATCGTCTAAAAGTTCTAATGCTTTCGTATTTGGGTTTCCATAAGGATACTCTTCAACAAGTTGTTTACTTACTTCTGGACGTAATAAATAATTAATAAACAATTCAGCATTATATTTGTTTGCCGCTGAATTCGGAATGACCATATTATCGGTCCATTTTATTCCTCCCTCTTCAGGTAAGACAAAGTCGATATCTTCATTTTCTAAATAGGCAACTCCAGCCTCTCCTGAATAACCATAAGCAATCCAAGCTTCTTCACTGACAAGTTGAGGTTCAGGAGTTTCGGAAAATAATAAAATATTCGGTATGAGTTCTTTTAGTTTATCCCCACCGGCCTCAATTTGTTCTTCTGTAGGATCATTCATATCGTTTCCTAAATATTGTTGTAACATATCACTAATTTCATCTGCTGCATCCATTAAAACAACATGACCTGCATATTCCGGATTCCATAAATCACCCCAACTTGTTGGAGGGTCAGTAATAATCGATTTATTATAAATAATTCCATCATATCCATATAAATAGGGTACTGAAAATTTGTTTTCGGGATCGTATTCCAAGTCTTTCCACTCATCAGCTATGTTCCCAAAGTTTGGTATATTATCATAATCAATTTCTAAGAGCAATCCTTCATCAGCCATTACTTTAACATAAAAGTCTGAGGGGACAGCAATATCATATGGAACTGTACCACTTTTAATTTTGGATAACATTTCCTGGTTTGAAGAAAAAGTGGAATACACAACTTTGATTCCATATTCCTCTTCAAATTCTTCCAAAATCTCATCCGGCATATATTCACTCCAGTTAAAAATAATCAGTTCATCGGTTTGTTCACTTGAATTGTTATCTGTACCGTTGACATCTCCGTTATTATTTGTATTATTTGAACTAGTAGAATTAGAACATGCAACAAATAATAAAAGCAATAAGCTTAAAAATAATATACTCATTAACTTTTTCAAATGTCTCATCCTTTCCATTTTTTTATTAGACATTGTGCAGGTTAACCTTCCAAAATTACAGCTTTTGCTGGGTCCCAGCTGACATATACTTCACTATTCTCCGTTATTTCATTTAACACCCCGTTTGATTGGTTAATAATTAAATTTGTTTCATCAGATATGTTAACGATTAATTTAGTTGTGGAGCCGATATATATTTTATCCATCAGTTTACCCTTTAAATAAAATGGCAATTGGTCCTTATTTGTATAAATTTTTGAATGTTCAGGACGAATTGATAAACAAACAGCATCATTTTCTTTTAACCTTTTCATTGTTGGAATAAAAACTTCCTGACCTTTATATTTCACAACAGTAAATTCTGCCTGAGTTTGTGCTATTTTCCCTTCAATGATATTTGTTTCACCGATGAAGTCAGCAACAAAACGAGTAGCAGGAAGTTCATATATTTCACTCGGTGTTCCAATTTGTTCAATTTGTCCATCATTCATGATGACAATTCGATCAGACATTGTTAATGCCTCTTCTTGATCGTGTGTAACGTAAATAAATGTAATGTTCAATTCTTGTTGTAAATGTTTTAGTTCTAGTTGCATTTGTTTGCGTAGTTTTAAATCGAGCGCTCCAAGTGGTTCATCGAGTAATAATACCTCGGGATTATTTACTATTGCCCGTGCAATAGCAATTCTTTGTTGTTGACCACCACTTAATTGTGATGGTTTTCGATTTCCGTAAGTATCTAATTGAACGAGCTTCAATACATTATTAACACGTTCGGTAATTTCTTGTTTTTTTACCTTTTTCATCTTAAGACCAAATGCAATGTTATCGTAAATTTTCATATGTGGGAAAAGTGAATAACTCTGAAAAACAGTGTTAACCGTTCGATTGTACGGTTCAACATCATTCACCTTTATGCCATTAATTAAGATGTCACCTTTAGTTGGCTTTTCGAAACCGGCAATCATTCTTAAGGTAGTTGTTTTCCCACATCCAGACGGTCCTAATAAAGTTAAAAACTCCCCAGACTTAATGTCCAAATCAAGATTTGACACGGCTTCAACATCATTAAAACGTTTTGTAATATTGTTTAATTGGACCATATAATTTGGCAAAATAAACCCTCCGTTACGATAAACTCTCATGAAATAAACAAAGACATGATAACGCTTTCAATTAAATTATTATAAATAGTTTATCGATAATCACTTTGTCCAACATTGGACAAATGGTTAAATAAATTGCTGAAAAATGTGACAAAAGAGCAAAGGACTTAGCTACTGAAAATACTTTCGTTCAAAGGCCGAGATGGAATCATCTAAAATGGAAATAATTTTATCAATCTCCTCTTTATTGATGATTAATGGAGGTGCAATTGCGATAATGTTTTCACCTTCGGCTACGCGAATAGCCCGAACAATTAACCTCCGTTCGAAACATTCATTCGCTACTCGGGTTGCTGCTTGCACTTCTAGATTAAATCGTCGATTAGTTTCAGGATCTTCATATAATTCGAAAGCTGTTAGCAAACCAATAGTCCTCGTTTTCGTTACAATAGAATGTTTTTCTTGTAAAAAGGTTAGCCCCTTTTTAAAATGTTGCTCCATTTTTACGACATTTTCCAAAATTTTATCCCGTTCAATGATTTCTATATTTTTTAATGCAACGGCGCATGATGTAGCATGGCCACTATATGTAAAGCCATGACTTAAAATCCCTTCATATTGAATGATAGTATTTCTTATTTCCTTATTAATTAATACACCACCAAGTTGTGAATAGCCACTTGTCACACCCTTCGCAAAGCAAAGTATATCAGGGACAACATTCCAGTGGTCAACACCGAACATTTTACCTGTACGACCAAACCCACAAATAACTTCATCATTAATAAATAAAACATTAAATTCATCACATAAATTTCTAATGGCTTGCAAGTAACCTTCCGGTGGAATGTTGACGCCACCTGATCCTTGAATTGGCTCCATTATGATGGCAGCAATAGTATCACTACCTTCTTGTTCAATTAAATGGCGAATACTATTTTCATAATCTGGATTAGAACGATCGCCAAGTTCACAGTTGGTTAAATGGGGTTTTGCATGAAATACTTCTGTAATATTAGATCCAGCAAATGAGTGAAAATTTGGGATAGAGGTCGCTGTTTGAGCAGCAATCGTTACACCGTGGTAGGCATTATTTAAAGCGATTATTTTTCTTTTTTGAGGTTGTTCTTTTAGTTCCCAGTAAAAACGCGCTAATTTAAAGGCCGTATCGTTAGCTTCGGAGCCACCGGATGTATAAAAAACAGAGCATAAATCGCCAGGTGCCAAGGAAACAATCTTTTCCGCCAAACGAATAGCCGGTTCATTAGAATAACCAACAAAGGTTGAATTATAGGCAAGACTTTTCATTTGTTCTTGAGCAGCATTTGCAACTTCATTATTGCCATGCCCGATATTGACATTCCAAAGCATGGAAAGCCCATCTAAATAAGTATCTCCCAAAGTATCTTTTACAAAAACCCCTTTACCTTCAGTAAAAATTACTTTAGGCCCATTTTCAGCATGATATTTTGGAGAAGTAGTTGGATGTAAAAAATACGCTTTGTCTAATTCCGACAATTTTTTATGTGTTTCTCGGGAAAGGGAAGCTGTTTTGTTCATTTACTAACCTCCTGACTGATAGCTAAGTCATATTTTATTAAATATATTAGAATTTTCTAAATTTAACATCGGTCAAAAGGTAAAATGATTATGAGCAATTTTGTACAAAATGACAATTGGGTTAATTTGTATAAGAAATGAATGTTGTTTATTTAGCTTTTAGCATGTTTCATATTGAAGAATTTGAAGGCATAAATGGAAAATTCAATAGCCAAACGTTTCTCTCCCTTCATAAAATCGTCTCCGAGTAATTCTTTTAACTTTTCAATCCGATGATATAATGTTTGTCGTACAATAAATAGTTTCTCAGCCGTTTCTTTTCTTGCTCCGTTAAACTCCAGTAATACCTTTAATGTTTCTAGCATTTCTCCATTATATTGTTGGTCATAAGTGAAAACGGGACCTAAATAATCATCAACAAAGGTTTGTAAATTTGATTTTTTCACATTTAAAAGTAGACGATAAATGTATAAATCATCATAAAACATCGATTGAATGCCTGTTTTGTATTGGACATAAATTGTATCCTTAGCCTGTTCGTAGCTATCATGAAGGGAGCCGAGTTCTTGTATTTTGCCAATACCGAAAAATACATCATTTGAGGCCCCTTTTTTTAACAGGTCATTTTTACAAATTTGATTAATTGCACATGATAACCTCTCCTTCCAGTCTGTTTCAGACCGAATGTTGATAAGAGAGAATATTAATCTGTTCCGGTCAATGGTTACAAAAGAATAATACCCTTGTTGATTGAAAACTTTATTAAAAATCATGGAGTAATATGTCAAATCACCATGTTTATTCGTCGGTTTAAGGTGACAAATACAGACGACACATTTATTAGGATGAATCGTTGAATCACTGTCAGAAATAAAGCGAGTAATTTCTTCTTGATCATGTTCACCATGAAGCCATTTTAATATCCATTGATTTTCCTCATGGTTTCTTTTTTCTTCAACATATAATCTTCTGAAATGATCTTGAGAGAGAGCGGTAGCTGCTCTGTCTAATACTAAATAATCTAATTCAGTTAATTCATTCTGATTAGTTAATATAATTAAGTCTGCAAATTTGTTTCCTAATGCCTCTACGGGCTTCAATGCACTTTTAGACGGTGTTCCCATGACACTTTGTTGTTCAGCAGATTTAATTTCCTCTAGTATTCTGTCTTGGTCATCATTTGAGTGTAAAGGAGGAAAAAAACGTAGGTCATTTCCGACGGGACGATAAACTACTTGTACATCTAAAGATTGATATAGTAACCGTAAAATTTTATAAAAACCATCTGTTGATAGTAGAAGGCGATTAAATTGATTCGAAATCGCTTCCAATTTAACAATCTTTTGATTATGAGTCTCGATTAACAGTCCATTGAGATCCTGAGAAATGTCGATAAACCGAACAGGTTCATTAAAGATAATAATAGGGATAAGATGCTTGTTAGCTAATTCAATCATTTTTTTCGGTATTGAAGAAATATATGTACCAAGTTCAATACATAGGGCAGATGCATTTTTGTCAATTAATTGTTGTAAAATATCAAGGCTTAATTGATTATTTTCCTTCCAGCCAATGCCCGTTGTTAGAACTAGTTCATAACCATTTACAAATGAACCTATATTAGGGATTTCAATGATGTGAACCCATCGTATCGTTCGCGATAAACCTTCTTTTCCCGCTATCACTTCAGCATTTTCAAAATTCGGTCGACTTAAAATATCGGCAACAGTTAATTTAAATGGATGTTGCATATGAGTACCTCCCCGTAAATAAAGAAATTAAAGTTAGACAATTCAGAACTTTAGTAATTCTTTTACATTATATTATAGTATATATATCAAAAAAGACTATGTTAAAATATAGTTAATAGATAGAGATGGAGGTTATGACATGAATTTTATCGTTTCCCCTAAATGGGTCCAGAAACAATTAGAAAATGAGCTGGATATAGCCATCGTTGATGTAAGATTTTCATTAGCGGATCCCGACTATGGTAGACGTACTTATGAAGAGGAGCACATAAAAGGGGCCGTCTATTTAGATTTGAACATAGATTTGTCAAGTGAACCACAAGTGCACGGAGGCAATCATCCTTTGCCAAATATAGAATCGTTAGCCTCGAAATTAAGTAGTCTAGGAATCGATGAAAAAACAACAGTGGTTATTTATGATGAAGCAAATGATATGTTTGCCTCAAGAGCATGGTGGTTACTCTATTATATGGGCCATGAAAAAGTGCATATAATGGATGGGGGCATTAAGGCGTGGCAGCAATTAGGTTATGAAGTGACAGAAATAATCTCCCAACCATCGAAGAAGGTGTACAAGCCATCGATTCGGAACAATAAAATAGTTGATATGGAAACGGTGAAACATCGGGATCAGGATGAGTCAGTACTAATTGATGCTCGGGCGAGGGAAAGATATTTAGGTGAAGTAGAGCCCTTGTATCATAAATCCGGCCATATACCTGGGGCGAAAAATTACTTTTGGCAAGATGTTTTTGATGTAGAAGGGAAATGGAAATCGGTCGAAAGTTTACAACAGGATTTTCAACAGTTAAAAAAAGACACTATTAAGGAAATCATTGTTTCTTGTGGATCTGGTGTTTCCGCTTGTCCTAATATTGTTGCACTAAAAATGGCAGGTTTTAAAAATGTAAAATTATATCCGGGAAGCTTCAGTGATTGGATTTCATATGATCATAATGAATTAGAAACAGTAGATGAGACGAATAATTAACTGACAAAGGAGTTTCATAATGGGAAAATCACGGTGTGCATGGGTGACAGCAGATGATATTTATATCGAATATCACGATAAAGAATGGGGGGACTTTGGTTCCTTTCACAATGATCACTATTTGTTTGAAATGATCACTTTAGAAGGTGCACAAGCAGGCTTAAGCTGGATTGCAATTTTGAAAAGGCGAGAAAATTACCGAAAGGCATTTGCCCAATTTGATCCAGAAAAGGTAAGTAAATTGACAGAGGACGATATCGAAAGGTTAATGACCAATAAGGGAATTATTCGTAACCGTCGTAAAATTGAATCAACGATAAAAAATGCCCAAGCATTTGTGAAAATTCAACAACAATTTGGGAGCTTTTATGAATACTTATTAACATTATTCTCACAAGAATTACCAATCATCAATCATTGGAGAACAAACGAGGACGTTCCAGCAATGACAACCGATTCAGAAAAATTAAGTAAGGAACTTAAAAAACATGGTTTTTCGTTTGTTGGCCCAACGATTTGTTATTCATTTATGCAAGCTGTTGGAATGGTGAATGATCATACGAAGAACTGTTGGTTATATAAAGGTTAGGGAAAAGGGGGATAATACTTATGTCGATTTTTATAGATGAAAATACATTAAAAGAGAAATTAAACAATAAGAAAGAAAAGTTTTTTGTGATAGATGTTCGGGCTGATCAAGCATTATATGAAGAGGGACATATACCACGGGCTATTTATATTAATCCAAGCAAATATATTTCTGGCACTAATCGTTTTTTTGTTGAACCCACTATTTTAGGAGGAAAGTTAGGGTCCGTTGGGATAGATGAACAGAGCGAACTTATCATTTACGATGGGGGTAACAATCGTAATGCCGCAAAATCATGGGTTGCCTTATACTACATCGGCCATGAAAATCTTAAAATTTTACAAGGTGGGTTTTCAGCATGGGAAAATAGTGAAAATCCCATCACAAAGGAAAAACAGGATTATCAGGCAACGGCATACTCTGTTTCACCTAAAGAACATGTAGTAAAATCGCTTGAGGATATTCGGCAGTCGGTAACAGACGATACGAAAACGTTAATCGATTCCCGGTCACATGATAGATATATTGGTAAAAAAGAACCGAAATATGCTAAAGCAGGTCATATTCCTTCGGCCGTCAATTTTTCCGCAAAAGACGTAATGAACGAAAAAGGACAATGGAAAAATAAACACCATTTACAAGAACATTTTGCTAGACTGGAGGGTCACGATGATATAACTGTTTCTTGTGGGACAGGTGGATCGGCTTGTTTAAATATGATTGCATTAATTGAGGCGGGATTTTCAAATGTATCAATTTTTCCGGGTGGGTTTAAAGAATGGATTGATGCGAATGAGCCAATTGCAACCGAAGATGAGTAGTATTTGCTGTTAAATCGTCTTTCCTTTCTTTTTTGCATCGGCATCTAATCCCGTGCCTATGGCAATCCCAATTCCTAGTCCGATTGGTAAACCTAAGGCAATATCATCGAATATAGTTAATCCAAAAACCATACCTAAACAAATTCCGATGGACAAAAAGATACTTATGTAATAACCTTCTGAAATCAAGTTGTGTTTTTTCTCAAGGTGAGAGACCATCTGGTTAATTGTCTGTTTATGTATTTTATCATCAATTTCTCCCTGATTATTTAAATGATTCTTTAATTCATGGAGATGGGATTCTAACTGCAATATTAGTTGTTGACATTCTTTGCAATCATGTGAGTAGGTATTTAATTGCTCGATAATCCGGGCACATTTATTGAGTTGTAGTTTCGTGACAAGTTGTTTTACAACATACTTAACCATATAAAAATAACATTTGCACAAACTAAGAGCAAGTCTTTCTGCACTTCTAGAAATTTCGTCCATTGAACTAGAGGTTTGTTCGGTTGAAGCGGATGATTGTTCAATCCTGTTGGACTTCCTCGTAACCTTTGTTCAAAGAATTGACGACATCATTGGTTTCCACCTGAATTGATTAGTTATTTTCGATATATATGGAATCATTTTTAGTTCTTAAATTTGAAAATGTTAATCTCCTTATTTAAATCTTTAGCTAAAGAGGCTAAGTTTCCAGCACTATTTGAAATTTCATCCATTGAGCTAGATGTTTGTTCTGTAGAAGCAGAGGTTTCCTCGACTCCAGCAGCTGCCTCTTCTGATACTGCGGCAATTTCACTAATCAGCTCATTCATCTGTTGACTACTTTCCGTGATTTCCTTTAGTTCGTTTGCGATGTTTTGGATATTATTGACCATCGAAGTGACGGAATTATCAATAGTTTGAAAACTTTCACCTGTCTTATCAAGCTGATCTATTCCTTGTTTTACTTCTTCATAACCTTCATTTAAAGAGTTAACGACATCGTCTGTTTCTGTTTGAATCGTCTGCACAATATTCGTTATTTCTTGTACAGAACTTCCAACCTCTTCGGCAAGCTTCCTAACTTCATCAGCTACGACAGCGAAGCCCTTTCCGTGTTCACCAGCACGAGCCGCTTCAATAGCAGCATTTAATGCTAATAAATTCGTTTGTTCAGCAATATCTTTAACGACATCGACAAGTTGGGAGATGTTGTCGGATTTTTGTTCGAGTCCACTAACTTGATGTACAGCTTCTGACACAATCTGATCGATTCGCTTCATTTGTTCGACAGACTTCCCCATTAACTGAGAACCATCAGAGGTTATCGTTAAGACACCTTCAGTTGATAATGCAATGTCCTCCCCTTTTTCTTGAGATTGTTGGATTGTAGTGACAAAATCATTCATATTTTCGGTTAAATGTTGGGCACTATCTGATTGCCTTTCTGCTCCCGTAGCTAGCTCCTCCATTGTAGTTACCATTTGTTCACTACCAATTTTCACTTCAAGAGCAGCAGTGTTTAATCCATTACTACTTTCTTGCACAGATTTAGCAACATCAGACACTTTGGCAATAACATGTTGCATGTTATTTTTTAAAGTATTGGCAGCATCTGATAACTGGCCAATTTCATCCCGACCTTCATAATTTATCTCATTGACAAGTAAATTTCCGTCGGCCATTTCTTTGATCATCTCGACAACTTTTGATAAATGTTTATAGACGATACGAGATATGAGTAACATAATAAAGACACCAGTAATAATACTTACAATATTAGCAATAATGAGTAAATAACGACTATGGTCCATACTATTATTTGCTTTTACGACTGATGTTTGTTGATTTTCCTTTCCAAGTTCAATTAATTCTTCAATAAATGTTACTGAATTAGCCTTTATATTTCTAACCTTACTTCTAACATATAATAATCGATCCTCATCTTCTAAACTATTTAAAATATCATTTAAAAACAATTCATCCATCTCGGCAATATTGTCTTTTATAAAATTGAAGTATTTTAATTCTTCGCCGTCTGTGTATTGTTTTTCCAATCGGGAAAGTAGTTTAGCAGTTTGCTCCTGTCCAGCTTCATAATCTTCAAGATGGGTGCGGGAGTTTACGATAATATAGTTAGCAGCCAATGAGTCCTTTTGTTCAATTAGTAATGAAAGCTCCCCTAAATCAATGGCAAGCTGACTTTTATTTTGAATATCGGAAACATTTGATTTTGCATCAGTTAACTGGATAAAGACAACTGTAGTTGCAGTGATAAAAAGAATGATAGAAATGAGGAATGCAAGTAAATATTTTCCGCCAATTTTCAAATGACGAAAGCGCAAATATAGGAATAATTTATTTGATGCAGGTGATTTGGACGGTTTCTTCATCATGAGTCCCCCTTAAAGTATTAAGAAAGTTTTATTTGTTTAAATAGATATCAATCTCATTATCATTTTTTTTAATTTTTAAAATTGAAAGGTAAACCATTTGGGGGCTTCCCATGCTGTTTATTTAAGGGCTAAAGGTGTTAATAACGTCTATTCATCCCCACATTTTGAGGAGGATACCCTAGTTAAATTTAGACAGAAATAAAGTGACGAAATGATAAATTAATTTATTGGGAATTGCTTTAGTTATTTTAGATATTCAAATATGAACATTTTGTGGAAAAAAGAATAAAATTTTGCAAAAAAGGTATCTTTTTAAAAATAATAATATGAATGTCTCGATTAAGCAAGTGAATTTAGGAATTTCTTCCTTATTTAGATGGAAAAACTCCCTATTTATAAAAAGAAAGTAGGGAGTTATCATATTTGGGACATTTAAACTATTATTAAGCAATAATACATACTAAAGGGAATCGAAAAAGTTCATTTAGAAAATAGCCAAGATAATATTACTCTACTTTAAACATATTAATATTTTCAGTCATCTCTTTGGAGAGTAGAGTTAGTTTATTTACGCTCTCGGCAATTTCGTCCATTGAACTTGACGTTTCTTCCATTGATGCTGATGATTGTTCGACCCCAGCAGCGGCTTCCTCTGAGACAGTGGCAATTTCATTTATAAGTTCATTCATCTGATGACTATCTTCCGTAATTTCCTTTAATTCATTGGCAATACTTTGGACATTACTTACCATCGATGCAATCGAATCGTCTATTGTTTGAAAGCTTTCACCTGTCTTATCTAATTGTTCAATTCCATGTTTCACTTCTTCATATCCATCGTTTAAAGAATCAACGACGTCATCAGTTTCCACTTGGATTGATTGTACAATATTTGTAATTTCCTGGACGGATGTGCCTACTTCCTCCGCTAGCTTCCTCACTTCATCAGCTACAACAGCAAAGCCTTTTCCATGTTCTCCAGCACGGGCTGCCTCTATTGCGGCATTTAAAGCTAACAAATTTGTTTGTTCGGCAATGTCATGAACTACTTCGACAAGTCGGGAAATATTAGTCGTTTTTTGTTCTAGACCTTTTACCTTTTTGACGGCGTTCATGACAATAAAATCAATTCTTTTCATTTGTTCGACTGATTCATTCATTAATTGTGAACCATCAGAGGTTAACGTTAAAACCTTTTCTGTTGAAACAGCAACGTCGAAGCCTTTTTGTTGCGAATCATTTACTGAAGAAACAAATGTGTTCATATTCTCAGTTAAGTTTTGGGAACTATTAGATTGTCTTTCTGCTCCTGTTGCAAGTTCCTCCATTGTCAGTACCATTTGTTCGCTACCACTTTTTACTTCATTAATGGCAGTGTTTAAACTATTACTACTTAACTCTACTGACCGGGATGCTTGAATCACTTTGGAGATAACTTGATTCATATTATTTTTTAAAGTGTTTGCAGCTTTAGATAGATAGCCAATTTCGTCACGGCCATTATAATCGATTTGCATCACGGTCAAATTTCCATCCGCCATTTCCTGCATCATATCGACTACCTTACGTAAATTTTTATAAACTACACGTGTAATGAATAACATAATCATCAAGCCAATGAAAATGCTAACCAAATTAGCAACAATTAATATGTAATTACTTTGTTCTACACTTTCATTTGCATGAAAGGTAGTAGAACGATAATTTTCTTCACTAGATTCAATAAAAAAGTTAATGACGGAGACAGTTTTAGATTTGATACTCCTAAAATCACTCCGTATTTTATTCACCTTTTCTTCATCTTGAACATTATTGACGAGATCGTTCAAAAAAGCATTATCCATTTTTTCTAAATTGGATCGTATGTTATTAATTAATTCTTTTTCTTCTGCTTTCCCTTGCCTCTCTAAGTCACTTAGTAATGTCTCTAATTCTTCCTGTCCATCCTCATACTCATAAATGTAATTATCGGAACTAAAAATAATGTAACTAGCAATAATGGTATCTTTTTGTTCTAAGAGCAATGCAACCTTTCCTAAATCAATTGCCATTTGACTAGTTCCTGCCATTTCATCAACGTTTTTACTAACATCAGATAATTGTAAATAAACAACGATGGTTGCGCTTACAAATAAAATAACTGAAATAAAAAATGCCAATAAATATTTATAGCCGATTCGAATATTTTTAAATCGCAGAAAGGAAAAAATTTTTAACGGTGAAAAAATTGACCGTAATTTACCCAAGTTGATTCCCCCTAACATTAAATGAATCGAAATAACTATTTTTCCCATTATAGTCGATTTTCACGTGAATAAAAAGGGCTATTCGAATAATTGAATATTAATACTTATACAGTATTACGTTTTCAATAAGGAAGATTCATACACTTCGTACAATTTAGCGGGTGATCGGCCATTAACCACTCAAAAATCACTTTTCTTTCCATATGCGTATGAAAAAAGTACACTATAGATGAGTTCAGATTCGTGACTAGGAAAAATTGCAAAGGATGTGTATTTCATGGAAACAGATATTAATGTTCGGAAAACAGAACATATTAAATTATGTTTAACAGACCAGGTAGAAGGTGTAAATAAAACAACTGGCTTGGAAGGGATTTCTTTTATCCATAACGCACTTCCGGAAATCGACTTTAATGAAATAAATTTACAGACAACTTTTTTACATAAACCACTTCAGGCACCGTTTTTAGTTAGTTCAATGACAGGTGGCTCCCAATTGGCAACAGACATTAATATTAATTTAGCAAAGGCAGCTGAGAAAAAAGGCTGGGCTATAGGATTAGGTTCAACACGTGCCTTGTTAGAAAGTAGTGCCCATGAGGATTCTTTTCTTATCCGTAAACATGCAAAAACAACACCACTTATCGCTAATATTGGTGCCGTTCAATTTAATTATGGATATGGCCATGAAGAGTGCCAACGGATTGTTGATCTTACAGAAGCGGATTCACTTGTACTTCATCTTAATAGTTTACAAGAGGTGGTACAGGATGGAGGGGATTTAAACTTCAGTAATCTATTGCCAAAGATAGAAAAAGTATGTCGGCATTTGTCTGTCCCTGTCGGGGTGAAAGAAGTAGGATTTGGTATAGACGGTACTGTTGCAAAAAAATTACATGAAGCAGGAATAGCTTACATAGATGTCGCCGGTGCAGGCGGGACCTCTTGGAGTCAAGTTGAAAAACTTCGGACTGAGGATCCATTAAGAAAACACGCTGCTGAAGCATTTAATAGTTGGGGAATTCCAACGAAAGACTGTATCGTTTCTGTCAAAAGCGAGCTAGCTAATGTCCCGGTTGTAGCTAGTGGTGGTATGAAAACGGGATTGGATGCTGCAAAAGCAATTACACTTGGAGCAAATGTCGTTGGATTTGCGAGGGCCCTGTTACAAGCGGCAACAGAATCAGAAGAGGCAGTTTTAGCCGTGATGGAACAAATCGAATTTGAATTGAAAATGACAATGTTTGGTATAGGTGTCTCATCAATTGAATCATTGCAACAGACGAGACGGGTGTCGATCATGGGGAAATCGTTGTTAGATGATGAAAAATAGCAGATTATTTTTGTGATGGAATAGTAAGCAAACTATTTCAGATAGCATATATCTATATGGTAAAATACACTTAATAAAAGTTGACATTAAGTAGGTGTTTCAAGTTGAAAGTTGAAATATGGTCAGATTTTACCTGTCCGTTTTGTTACATGGGAAAGACAAAATTTGAATTAGCATTGGATAAATTCCCACACAAAGACAAAGTTAAAATAGAATATGCAAGCTATCAATTAGACCCAAATGCTGAAACACCTTCAAATAAATCAGTATTCGAGATACTGATGGCGAAATATGACCAAACATTAGATCAAGTAAAGGTTATGACAAATCAAATTACGTTGCAAGCGAAGGAGATTGGCCTTGATTTTCATTTTGAACAAATGCTACATGTTGGTACTTATGATGCACATCGTTTAGTGAAGTATGCTAGAAGAAAAGATAAGGAACAAGAAATGGTCGATAAAATTTTTCATAGTTATTTTACAGAAGGAAAGCAAATTGATGACCATTCCGTTCTCCATGAGTTAGCCTTAGAGGTTGGTATTGAAAAAGAGGCGATAGACGAAGTTTTATCTGTAAATTGCTGTGCAAAGTCTGTGAAAACTGATATGGAAACAGCCTATGAAATGGGAATCCAAGGGGTACCGTTTTTTATCTTCAATAATAAATACGCTATTTCTGGTGCCCAACCTATCGAAGTATTTGCGAATGTGTTGGAAGATATATGGCAGGAGACACAATTAGAAAACCGTGCTTCGGACGGCGAGGGTACATGTACAACTAATTACTGTGAAGGGCCCGATTGTGATTAGTTTTTTTAGTGTCATAAATTATCGGAATTAATCAAACTAACTGGTGGGAGTGTATTTTTCCCGCAGGTTAGTTTTTTTATCGTTACTCTTAATAGAAGGGGGATAAAACTTTTTCATCTTAACAGATTTTCAGTAACCGTCTAAAAAAATGAATGTTATCATTTTCCCTTTTAATGGATTCTCTAGCCGTGGGCAGTCTTCTCATGGCTTCTTTTTTTCTCTTGACGGATTCTCTAGCCGTGGGCAGTCTTCTCACGGCTTCCGTTTTCCCTTTTAATGGATTCTCTAGCCGTGAGCAATCTTCTCATGGCTTCCGTTTTCCCTTTTAATGGATTCTCTAGCCATGGGCAGTCTTCTCATGGCTTCTTTTTTTCTCTTGACGGATTCTCTAGCCGTGGGCAGTCTTCTCACGGCTTCTTTTTTTCTCTTGACGGATTCTCTAGCCGTGAGCAATCTTCTCATGGCTTCCGTTTTCCCTTTTAATGGATTCTCTGGCCGTGGGCAGTCTTCTCAGGGCTTCCGTTTTCCCTTTTAATGGATTTACCA
>DKGO01000010.1 GCA_002453315.1 Caryophanales bacterium UBA6768
AACCCCCTAGTAAATCGTGTGAGCATCATGTTCGCACTAAAATAATAAAGGGCCTTCTAAATCCAGAGATTCCTTAACTCCAAAATGCTCAATTCTACTTTTATAATTATTGCCTAACCGATACAATCGAATGCTATCTCTTTCTAGATCCGCAACCTCTAATAACTTCTTTTTTAAAACTGTATATTGTGTAGCATCAACAACACATTCAAAAACTGAATTTTGAACTCTGTGACCATAATCCTGGCAAACTTTTGCTACTCTTCTAAGTCTTTTTGGACCTCCTGCACTC
Organism: Caryophanales bacterium UBA6768; assembly: GCA_002453315.1. The sequence continues at coordinate 293 of DKGO01000010.1, forward strand.
GATGTACTCACATCATACGTTACAAGTACTAGCATCTATACACCTACTTCCATAAAAAAGGAGGGTATTCATCTAAATCACCACGCAAATAACGAGCTAAAAGAATGGCTTGTGCATAAGGAACTAATCCCCATGGAATTTTTTCCTTTAAATATGGGTGAGTGATTTGCTCTTGTTTTTTATTGTGCCACGCGGTTAGAAATTCCTTTCTACCCTCCTCAGTCATTATGACAGCACCATTTTCTTTTTTTAGAAAGTGGTCTTTGTTCATAATTCTTTTATTAATTAGGGAAAGCACGAATCTATCAGCATAGATGCCACGTAATTCTTCCATCACATCTAACGCTAATGAAATTCTACCCGGTCTATCTCGATGTAAGAAACCAACGTACGCATCTAACCCAACACTTTCAAGAGCAGAAGCTACATCATTCGCAAGTAAAATATAGGAAAATGAAAGCATGGCATTAACATTGTCTAAGGGTGGGCGTCTTGATCTATTGTAGAAATAAAAATCGCTTTTTTGTTGCAGAATCATATCATTAAAAACTTTATTGTAACTAAGAGCTGCTTGACCTTCCCACCCTCTAAGGTTTTCCAAATCTGCGCACCCTCTGATCTCTTCTATGAGTTCTGTTAAATATTGTGAGGTCTCCTTGAATTGATTAATATCTATTCTCAGTGGATGATCTCTAGTCATTCTTTCTAAAATCCACTTATTATTAAAAACTTTTCCTATGATGAAATTCCGAGCAATTAACGCTGATTCTTCTTCACAATCAGATAGACGATATTGTTTTTTACGAAGCAAAACATTTCCTCTACTTTGGCCTACTACTCTGGCTAAATATCGACCCGTTCTTGTTAAAAATACAATAGATATATTTCTTTCAGCGCAATATCCCATTAAAGCTGGGCTTGCACCAGTGTATCCAAAGGTGACAACAGACTCTAGATTATGTAGAGGTAATCTTCCTAATCTATCATCATCTTTTAGGAGAACAATGTTATCCCCATCTAATGATAGATACACATCAGGTTGAGTAACAAAAAGTGTATTTAATAATTTTCTCATTCGCTAATCATCCGCTCAATATAACTTTTCACCGTTTGTCTTTTCATCAGACTTGGCAAACAAATATTTTGTAGCGAGCACCGTTTACAAAATGACCCAGTTTTAACTTTAGGTGTGTAATTTTTTACATAGTAACTATGCATTTCGGCTGTAATAGCTTTTACCTTATTTCTTAGACGAGTGGTTATTGGAACTTCCACCCGCTTTTTAATCTCATGATAATACATAAAGCCTTTATTAACATCGCACAAAAGCATTTCTTCAAGACACATTGCTTGTGCTGTTAATTGTAAAATATCTGCATCGCTTTTTTTAGGTTTACCACGCTTATATTCAACAGGAAAAGGAAGGTACTTCCCTGTTCCATTGGTAAGTTCTATACCTTCCTTATGCTTTATAAATTCTACAACATCACAAATACCAGTTACTCTTAATTCATGAGATTTAAGTGGTAACCCTCTTACAACTAATTTATCTCCACGCTTTTCTCGTATAAAAGGTTGGTCCGCTTTCTCATGTAAATGTTTCCCTTCAATTGTACGAACATTTTCTTCCCACTGTTGCTCAATATGAATCAGAGCCCATTGCCTTTTGCAAAACTCAAAATGTTGAATTCCAGAAATCATTAAATACTCATCAGCATTACTGCCCATCAATAATCTCCACATTAAAATCTTCAAGTTCATCAACTGTGACAGAATAATCCTCAAATGTTTTTGGTTCTTCTTTTTTCGCCTCTATGTTTAACAACCTATGTACCTTTGCCGAAGAATATTGGCCCAACTTGGAATTATGTTCCCACCAGATCACCTTTCGAACTTCCATACTACCTTCAGGTCGTGCAGAAGAGGCATCATTTTCAAATAAAGTAACCAGAGCTTGCTTAATCTTCTCTGCATCATCTTTAGTAAACCCTGTTTTCTCTGCTAATTGAGTATTAATACTTCCGTAAAAAACATACACTCCAAAATCTACACGATGTTTCGTCCCCATCGTGTCAGAACCACGTCCTTCACCCGGCTCGGTATTCACACTTTTCGTAATTTGCATACTCGTAATATCAATTGGATCTACACTTGTTGCTGTATGAATAGATACAGGGCCACGAACTCCTATAGACACCCCTGAAGATCCACTTCCTCTAAAGGCAAAAACTTGTCCAAAACTACGAACATCTATCCATTCTTCACAAGCTGCTTGAGCGTATTTTTCATCTGACTTATCTTTTCCTTTGGAATATTCAGCTATATTTTCATTAGCTTCCGCTCGCTCACGTAAACTTTTAAATCCATCATCTGACCGGTCATTTGATTGAACGAAAATAGATTCTCCCATATCTTGCAATCTATTTCGGATTTTTCTTTTTAAAGCGACATCCGAAATTTCACCATGCCCATCATAGTTCTGCCTTGGCCTATTTCCATTTAACGGGTCCCCGTTGGGATTAGCATTATTCACTGAGACAACAACAGCAAAGTCAATTTTTTTGCTTAATACAGTCATTTAATCCTTCTCCTCTTCATTTTTTCTTTTTTGATATAATTCATGCCTTTGACTATAAAAACCTAATAAAAATTTTCCCGATAACGGCTTATTGTTAAAGTCTTCATATTGGATTTGTGAAGCTATCTCATCAATTAAACTAGATAAATAAATTCCTTTATTTGCAAGTCTAGCTTGGTAAGGTTGTAAATTGGCTTGAATTGTTTTCCATGTTCTTTCAGGGTGCTTGGAAAACGAATTCATATACCTAATCGCATTTGTCGCTCTATTTTCCTCGCGTCCAAGTGCTCTTCTTTCCAATACATCCGCAATCGCCAGCATCCTACCAAATAAATAATCACGGTCCGTAATTTGCACATTCAAACCCACGCCTAGTTCCTCCTCTTTATTAATCAATGCACAAGTGATGCTTAATGTCTTTTCCCATTCCCAGCGTTCCATACTAACTGGATTAACTGCACGGTGAAACGCACTTCTAATAATATCTCGCGGGATATTTCTTTTATCGATAATACACGGGAGCATTCGTTCCATTAATCCTTTAACGAGCTGATCACTTGCTCTATTTCCATAAGCAGCAAAAGCAATATCTCTAGTAGCCGGTGCTCCATAAAAATCAACATAGTTATCGTTTTCATCCTTACGATAGCGATGTCTCCAAAAGCATGTCGTATGCCAATGCTTTATCCGCTCAAAATATATATCCTTGTCTAACTGACGATAGTATAAAATTGCCATTCTACCGGTTGTTGCTGAATCCAACACTAGGATTGTTATCTGATCATCCATTGTTTTTAAATCATGTCTATAACCATCAATCGCTTTTGAAAACTCCCGTGCAAGATCGTCAGCTGTATAAGTTGCTTGTGGCTTTACTTCATTAAAAAGTGCTGCATGAAGCGATAAGCCATCTTCCATTGCATCAACTGTTTCTATTTCTTTGTTACTCCAAATGAGAAACGCACGATTATTAACAATTTTACCTTGGCGTTGAATTAACCATTTTAGAGCATTGTGTGCCTTCTGAGATACGTCATAACTAATACTTGCTGCTTCATGAGATTGATTAAAGCGCCCTCTGAATGTAAAACCGCTTGTGTCATTCGCAGAAATTAACTTTGCCTTATCGCCTGCATTACGAATCCTATTCGCATGCATGTCAGTAGCTGGCAAATATTGTCCCGTTACGAAACAATAGTCTTTATCCCCAAGTGCATCATTGTAAAAATTAATAAAGGAATCATATATTTCCTTGTCATTCCATACATCGGTTAATATCTCTTTAGTTGAATGGACATTAAATCGAACAAATGCACTATATTGACCGCCTTGTGAAACTGAAAATATTTCCGGTCGTTCATCAAATAATTCCTCATATTTACGATGCCACTTATCGATTAATGCCCCTTCCGTATCAACAACAAGTATTTTTTCTTGAATAAGATCTTGCACTAATTGTTTTTTTATAATGTAGCTATATATACTTTTTAATTTGCTCGTGCTATAAGGCGAAGTTACCCACTTCTTCAGCAGTTCAATGTAATATTGATATGGTTCCTCATTACGGATTTTCCCCGCATAGTCAATGAAGTCACCAGCTACAAAACTGATTTTGTCATGCAGCGGGTATGGTCTTCTATTTGCCGCAAGTCCAGCCCGATTAGCAGATTCCTCTGTACAAGGTATGAGCGTGTTCCCACTATTTTTTTCAATAACTGTCGCGGAATGAAATTCACCAGTTTCAGTAACTGTCACTTCAATATGAGCTGTTTGGGTTGTATGTGATATGGGGAGTAACGTATATTCACGTTCAAATCGATTCTTTCTGACCTCTCCAACTTCATCAATATTATTTTCATAAGTTTTATATAAAGTTGTTAACCAACTCAATATTATCCCTCCTTTCCAACCCTGTTGTATGCGCTCTCAACAGATTCGAAGTTAGTCTCATCAAATGACTTCATCGTCATCTCTTTAATCGGGCGAACTTGAGTGCATTCTTCAGGTCGAGAAAAATGAATAATCCCATTTTTCATGACAGGTTGCCATAATCTTACTTCTAACTCGTCTTTCCCAGTTTCGTCTGGATAATTAAAGCCGTGAACCATGGTACCGAAATGAATTTCGTCAATCTCATCGTAGTGGCCTTCACCCTTGCCAAATTCAACTGGTTCAACATAGGCTTGACATTCTCTAGCCCCTAGAAAAACATCACGTCGACCGCCTCGTTTTAAGGAGCGCTTTAAAATATTGTGATGCTTAT
>DKGO01000001.1 GCA_002453315.1 Caryophanales bacterium UBA6768
CCTAAAGCGTAACATTTTAATTTTAGGGGGTCGATATTTTGCACTGTATTTTTAATGAAAGACTTATCACATACGGCGATGGCGCACGTCACGTACGCCAATTACGAGAGTGTCGAGAGGGTGAACGCTATCCATTTCTATCGGACAACAGGGCGACAATACACGTCATCAACGATACGCAATATGTCGCACGTTCATCAAGAGGAGAAGTAATTGCTATAAGTGATACGTTTGATACCGTATTGAATCGAATCAAATACGGACAATTTAACGCTGAAATTAACGTCATATACAACGACGAAACTATCACACTTGAACGTTACAGGGAACTTACAGCGCCGACGATTTACAGGCTTGTAATGTCAGACAGCGACGAACTAGGCGAACTAGTAGCGCTCGACGTATACGAGAAAGGCGAAGTCGTAGGCGATCCGTTATTATTCGATAGAGTTTATGACGCCGTTTATTATATCCTGGAGCGTCAACAAAGTGATGAGTATTATCACGTTGTTAGAAGTAAATACAGACCACACGACGCGTTCGGGGAACTAGGCGGGTTACAAGATTACGAGCCAACGGAGAAAGTAGCGAAGTTAAGTCATTTGATAACGCATATTACGCAGGAGAGGCAACGACAAAGAGAATATATCGAACAAATGGAAGGGGACATGTAATTGCGTAGATTATACAGCGAGCAAGATGTTAACAAATTCGTACGTCATCGAGTCGATAAAATGAATCAAGTAATTAGTAATCTACATACACGTATTACAATGTTAGAACTCGAAAACTCATTTTTAAACGATAATTTAGAGAGAGCGGAAAACAAAATACATGAGTTAGAACAAGAAACAAACGAAAGTCAGACGGAAGGATCGGACGAGGACGAAATAAAAGACGAATAAAGGGCGTTTTATTATGTCAATAAATAGGAGGTTACGCACTAAACGGGATTACTATTCTCGTAAGAAAATGAACGACGGCAAGGGTTGGACGTCGCGAATGCTAGACGAATTGAAAAGCGGAATAGAGAACGACAACGAAGGTAAAGCGCCGAGAGGTCGCAAAGGCAAACGAGAAACGGCGCGTAGATTAACGAAAAATAGTTTATAAACGAATAAGAATAAGGGGCGATGATGAATGTTAGACGAAATAGAAACGAACGACGACGAGCAAGAAACAAACGACAATGACGCGATAACAGACGAGGAGCAGACGAACGAGGACGAGGAAACGAGCGAGGACATCGAAGAAACAACGACAGACAACGACGATAACGAATACGTCGAGAAAATAGCGGAACTTGATGCAAGACTAAGCGCATTTAAAGCGCAGAAGGTAGACGCTACTAAACGGGAACAAATGAAACAAGTCGGATATACAGACGACCAAATCGAGCGCTATATATCACACGTTAAAGGCGAGAGTATCGACGACATAAAGGCGTCTATATCCGAATTGATGAACGAGATACCAGCGATTAATAAAGAAGATTACGCCGACCCGAATATTTTTAATGGTATGAATACGCAGCCAACGCCGACAGATGGCGAAGAATTAGGGCGGAGCATGTTCGCGAATTTATTAAAAAAGGGGAAAATACGCAGATGAGTAAAAAAGCGGAATATATATCGAAATTAAAGCAAGTATATTTAATTGAAAATGGCGTCGATATTGACGACGTCGAGAAATACGAGAAATATATTAACGATAGTGAAAACGAGCAAGAAATACAACAGCAAGCGCAAGCATTGGCGTCAGATATTAACGCAAAGACGGAATATGCCGACGTGCATATCGACGGTACAACATGGAAACCATTTTAAATTATAAAGTACAAAGGGGAAACGATAAAGAATGACTAGAAATATATTTTTATTTAAAGACCATAATCAACACAGTAAACACACACTATTAACGGGCGTAGACGAACAACAAGCGCAAGAATTAATAGAAAGTAATAAAGCTACTGAAATTGACATGTCAATGTATAAAGGCTATCGACAAGACGCAATTAACGCACATGACGAATTTTTGGCGGAGGAACAGAGGATAAAAGAGGACGACAATCCAATTATGACCGACGAAGTCAAGGCGTACGAGTTAGACAAATTGCGTCAACAATACGTAGAACAGGCGCAAGAGATTCAAAAAGAATATGACGAGTATGTCACTAAAGCGAAGGAAGAAGCGAGAGTAAAAGCGGCAAGGGCGACTGTTAGCGTAAGTCATCAAGATGAAATGACAGCGAAACAAGTTAAAAACCGATTGGCGTTAAAGTTTGCCGACGCAGGTACGAACGCATTAAACGCGGGGGCGGTGCTACACGAAGCAACGCAAGAAATATCGCTTTTAACAGACGCACAAAAGACGGCATTGCAAGGCGATGTAATACCATTGCTCGATATGATCGAAGGCGAAGAACCGGCGAAACGCGCGTTAATATCCGAATTACAGGACGTTAGAAATATGGACTTATTAAGTGCAAAGGCAGCCGAGCAAATGCCCCATGACGTATTAGTAGAATATAGACAGGCGAAAGTTATTCGAGGGTGGAAGTAATGACGAAACAAGCGATAAAACAAGCGCAAATTACGCAAGTAGTCGATGATACGAAGGAATACCAAGAACTAGATCGTCACATAAAAGATAAAGGCGGACATGTTAAAAACATATCAGAACATAGGTCGGGGCGCGGGTTATCAGTAACGTATGTTATACCGATTAGTGACGATTAAAATTAAATAGCGATATAATGGGGGTGTACGTCAATATAACGACGTATGCCCTTTTTTTATTCGTTACAGGCGTATGTTAGGCGTGTTTAAAGCGAATGAGAAACGAGTAGGCGGGGTATTGTACGAGTGATGTCGTTTAAAGGCGATTTATTTTATGGTAATACTTTACATACGATATAACACAGGCTATAATTAACGGAAAGGGAAACGGTCTTTTACTTATTTTGCCGTTGAAATGTACGTTATAATAGACGTAATGCCTATCGTGATTAATTACGAGTTAAGTCGGGACTCAAAATCCAATGCCCTCACGGGCTTGTGGGTTCGAATCCCACCTCAGGTACTTATGATTCATACAAAGACGTTTTAGCGGTTTATAAGACTGTTAAAACGTTTTTTTAATGGGCGTAATCAATGTGTAATAGATCGTATGACTAAACGTTATTAACTACAACTATTTTCTAATTATTTAGATTGTCATACTCTGATGGGATTTTCCCTACAAAATAGTTGATATGTTTCAACACGTGTAAGGTTCCTCCATCGCAATTACATCAATCATGTCCTCCTAACCTCTTCCGTCCTTTTTCTCCAACCCTTGCTCCTGCAATCTTCATTAGATGCATCAAAAATCACTAAATAACTAAAGAAATCGGTCTAAATGAAATTAGTCTAATACATATTTTGAGAAACCACTTGTGTGAATTTCCGTTTAACCTATATTTGGCAAGAAAATAGGTTTTGCTAGATAAAATCGGAATAGGTTAGTCCATGATGCGAGACGAATTTTGCTAATCAACGGATAGGAACATGCGAACAAAAACAGGCAATTATTGCGGAAAATCTTATACCTTATATGATGGATAATTTAATAAATAGTAATCTAGATATCTTTTCAGAAACTTCACAATTTTTGTTGAATGGGTCTGATAACTGCTGTATTATGTAATTACATAATATGGATAGTACTTTTGTAAGTAGATTTTATTTGAATATTTGTCTATTAAACTAATGAAGGAGAAGATTCGATGTCCAAGAAAAGTATTTTCACTGTTTTGACATATGTTTTAGGGATTATATTAATTGTTCAAGCTTTACGGATTTTCTTTCCCTCCCTTATTACCGTTTTTGAATTAGCTTTCAATGTTTTTGAATCTATGGGAACTGAACATCCTGAACAAATGGGATTAATGGCAATTCTATTATTTTTAAGCGCCTTTTTAATGATTGGACTTGCCTATTTAATCAAACCTCATAGATTAGTAGTAATTGCTGGGAGTCTGTTTGTTATTTCTACTTTAATTCTCCAAACTAGTCACGGCGGGGTTTTCCAATGGTATATGGTAGCGACAACGTTGGCTTTAGGTTTATACTGGTTTGTTCTACAAGCAATGATTCCGGCTGATAATCATTTGGTTGCCATTGGGATTGCCTCTGGAATTGTCAGTGAAGTTATTTTACATAATGCGATGGGGACAATGGATCTAGTTTGGCTACATGGTGCACTACCTTGGATCCTGCAGATTATCATTTGTGGTTTGTTTTTATTCGCTCTGTTTACCAATTTTCGAAATTATGAATTCCAGAAAAATGGTGGGAACTCTCATATTTGGTTTATTATAGGTCCTGTCTTATTTATTACGGGATCGCTTGCTAGCTCCGGTTCTAGGGCGGAGGTCGTGACAGCAGATTGGCCCTATCCTGTGGCAACAGTAATTTTACTCGTTGTTATGGTAGCAGGGCTATTTTTAGTTTTACGTGGTGGACTTATAAAAAAACACCCGTGGCTCACTGGAATCTTAATGTTGATAGCTGCGGGATTAGCTTCATTTCCAACGGAGATTAGGGAGGGGATTGTACAAATAGCACCTGATTGGACTTTCTACTTCCAACTATTGTTAATCGTAAGTATTCTGTCTGCCTTTGGACATATTGGTAGCGACAAAGGAGAAGCATCCCCTTTGAAAAAGGGATTAGCAGCCGCAACCGGGATGTTCATATTTGTCCTTCTTATGTTTGGTTTTTATGGAACCTTCGAACTTATTCTTGGATTCCCCCGTAATTATTTATTTTTACTTGCTTCCTTAATTATTGGTTTTAGTGTGTGGCGTTCTCATTCGAAACGGGAATCCACGAACCATTTATTACTAGAGAATCGAAAATTAATCATTAGTTATGGTATAAGTATTTTGACGATATTAGTCATTGGACTTGTTTCATTGTCTTTTCAGAAGGCTCCGGTGGCGAAAACTACCACTGAAGTAACTTACCCTGTAAGGGTCATGACTTATAACATACGTATGGGCTATAGCTTCGATGGGCGATTTAACCCACAAGCATTAGCTGATGATATTAATAATTCCGGAGCGGACATTGTTGCCCTAAATGAAGTGGACAGAGGCTGGTTTTTGAATGGTGAGCATGACATATTAGGGATGCTGTCAGCTTTGACAGATATGCCTTATGTTTGGGCCCCATCCGCAGGATCCTTATGGGGAAATGCGATCTTAAGCAAGGCCCCCGTGAATTTTACCGAGAGTACGTTATTGCCCCAAACCGACCCGATTCAAGGTGTTTCTCTTAAGATTATTGTTGAGTTGGCTGATGGGGAAGAATTGGGTGTTATCACTGCTCATCAGCAATCAGAGAAATTTAAATTCTCAGAAACCGTGGTTAATGATGCTCAGCAATTATCTGAGAATGGTAAACGACCTGTTGTAATGATGGGGGATTTTAATATGAGAATCGGTGACGAGGAATTGGAAGCTATCAGCAGTCGTTTTCATAATGCATTAGAGTCAGATGAAGAAATACTGACCTTTTCTTCGAAATATCCTGTTAAGCATATTGACCATATTTTTGTTACTGAAGAATTAATTAGTTCAGATATTTTGTTAACAGACAGTATTGCCTCTGATCATCGGGGAGTATCTGTGACACTGGAGAAAAAAGTCGAGTAAGAGTTAATTCAACTAAACTATTAGTCGCCCTGTACGTATGATTCCTGTACAGGGTTTTATTTTTAAGAATCGACGACATACCCATATGTTTTTAAATTCTAAAATCTAAAATGGGGAACAAAGTAAAAAAAAGTAGGTTACTATTATCAAAGTGGTAAACTGCAAGCTTTTATAAAAAGATATTTGAAAAGTTCCTTCGGGTTTGGGGATATTTCCAAACTAGTGTCGATGGACCAAGTCTATGATCCGAATAATACGGTGGAATTGATGAAATAATGGAGCAGACAGTATAAGTTTGGATGGGGGAAGGATTGTTAAAAACGTTGTATTGCTGGTCTTTTTTAGTAGTTGTATAAATAAAAATATGTTGGTGACTTTCCCCATCACCAACACACACTATTTATCATACAATAGATTTTTTTAAAGAAAACTTGTTATAAAGATAACAGTAATAACCCCTGGAATGATGATAGTGATTAAAGGTTTTAATATCGGATGTATTTTCAATTTATTTGTGTTTAAATTTAATTCATTCATGTAGTTATCAAACTTCCATACAAACGCAACATATAGTGAAATTAATAAACCACCCAAAGTTAATAGGATATTACCTGATACATAGTCAATTAACCCGAATATGCCCATTCCTAGTAGTTTTATATGTGCCCAAGGTCCTTGTGCTAAGATAGATGGAATTGCAAGTGAAAATAAGATAATCATTGTAATGATAATACTTTTTTGTCTTTTCAGATTGAATACTTCAGCAATGTTAACAACAACTGCCTCTACAAGTCCGACACCAGTCGTTAATCCAGCAATGATTACGAGAAAGAAAAATACCAATCCAAAAAACGTACCAAATGGAATTAGGTCAAATAAATGGGGAACAGTTAAAAATAATAATCCTTCACCTGAATCCGGAGGAATATTGAATGCAAATAATGCTGGGAAAATGACAAGCCCCGAAATTACTGCAATAAATGTATCTAGTGACACAACCCACATTCCGTCTGTAACGAGGTTGGAATCTTTTTTATCTAAATAACTTCCATACGTAAATGTTGCCGCAAGCCCAATACCGACTGAAAAGAATGCTTGTCCCAACGCCTCTAAAACCGTTCCTATTGTAATGACTGAGAAATTAGGTTTTAAATACCAAATAGCCCCTTCTATTGCACCTGGTAATGTGAGGGAAAAGATAGCCAATACAGTTAGTAAAATAATCAGCGTTGGCATAATGATTCTTGAAAAACGTTCTATTCCTTTCGTTATTCCTTTACTTACGATAAAAGCGATGATGAGGGCAGCAATACCTGAGTAAATTACGACCTCCCAAGGGTTTGTGACCATATTTTCATAAACAGCTGTAATTTCAGATGTTGTTGCCCCATTAAATGTCCCAATGGAAATTTTGATAAAGTAATCAATAATCCAACCCATAATCATAAAATAATAGGAGCTGATTAATGCAGCCGCTAATACTCCTAACCAACCGATGATTACCCATGGACTTCCTTTTTTAGTTAGTTTACGAATACCAACAATAATTCCAGATTGTGCCTTCCTTCCCATTCCTGCTTCCGCATAAAACAATGGAATTCCAAAGAGGATAATTACGGCTAAATAAATAATTAAAAATGCTCCACCACCATTATTACCAGCAACATATGAAAAGCGCCATATGTTCCCAAGGCCAATTGCAAATCCGGCAGTTGCTAAGACAAAACCTATGCGTCCTGTCCAATTTTCACGTAAGTTTTTCTTGTTCATGATGTCCTCCCAAAATAATATATTTTTCTCTAAGAGTTCTGATTGAATAAAAGATTGAAATTCTATTAAAGATTTGATGGAAATTATTCCTTTATTTTCGCTAAACCGTTTTCAAAAAATGGTCTAATTCATTGACACGATCATCAAAGGTAAGGTTACTGGGAATCCCTGTTGCTTCATGTGAATACCATAACCCAGTGTAAAGGAAGTAATTAGCATTAACAATGGATGAAGTGCATAAAATTTCAAGTCAGATTATGTTAACTCATATCTATTTTATTTTGATGTTAACTGATTTGAAATGCATTCAATACTTTTTGGTAAAATAGGATTTTGGGCAATGTGTACAAATCCCCTCGATAAGATGATGAATTGTATTATAAAAATCATCTATACTTTTACACCCAAATATATCTGTAGACTATTGATACATAATATTTTGTGATAAGATGACAATAGATAATCCATATATATATTTTAAAAATTGGAAATGGATTTGATCTTTCAAAACGTTCTTCTCCCAACTGAAAAAATTCTTTAGAATAAAATCAAATACTTTCCTAGGAAATCGTTCTCAATTAACTTATTCTTCCACTGAATAATTTTACGATCAAATAAGACTTGCAAAAATGTCATTTGCAAACGAATTTACCAGTGATGGATTCAAAAGGGGGAGTGAAATGTCAGTGCGTGGAAAAAGTATCAATTTATTTTTAATGGACGGTACGGCGATTGGCAGGGTAAAATGTACACTTGCCAATTGGACAGGCGTTGCATATAAGATCCCCCGTACCGAGTTGGAAAAATGCAAAACTCGTGAAGATTTAAAACAAAGTGGTGTCTATTTTTTATTTGGAATATCTGATGAAACAGGGGGAAATATCGTTTATATTGGTCAGGCCGGGGCTAGGAAGAATGGTGAAGGGATCCTTTATCGATTGCAAGAACATAAACGGGATGAAAATAAAGATTATTGGACAGAAGCTGTAGTATTTACGACTTCGAACAATTCCTTTGGCCCTACTGAAATAAGTTATTTAGAAAATCGTTTTTTTAATTTGGCTTTGAATGCAAAAAGATACAATGTAAAAAACAGTAACCATCCTACTTCGGGAAATGTGACGGAAGAAAAAGAAAGTGAACTAGAAGAATTTATTGAGTATGCTGAAATAGTCATGGGGACATTTGGCCATCGGGTATTTGATTCCCTTGAGGTAAAGCCGATTAATGGAACTTCAGAAGCGGAACCTGAGGAGGAGCCGTTATTAACTTTAAAAACAACTAAAGCAGAGGCCAAAGGTAGAAGGACAAAAGAGGGATTCGTTATTTATAAAGGGGCTTCAATTTCTCCACAACCTACCAAAAGTTGCCCAGATACAATTCATCATTTAAGAAAAAATACCAAGACCGTATTAGTAATCATATTTTGCAAGAGGACACTTTATTTAATAGTCCTACAGCAGCTGCTGGATTTGTTGTGTTTGCTAGTGTTAATGGAATGACGATGTGGCAAGATGGTGCTGGCAGGACTTTAAAAGAATTAGAAAATATAGAAGATTAATGACCTAGATGATGGGGGAAATATTAAATGTCAAACGAACTTATCTCTTTTTCTACACTTTTCCAAAATCGGCTTTTCCGGATACCAGATTATCAGCGTGGTTATGCTTGGAAAAAAGAACAGTTAGTTGATTTTTGGGAAGATTTATTAAATTTACACGAAGATCGATATCATTATACAGGCTTATTATCGTTAAAGGCCGTAAACAAAAAGGAAGTACAATCATGGAGTGAAGATAACTGGTTAAATAATAGTGGTTATAAAACTTTTCATATTGTTGATGGACAGCAACGATTAACGACATTTTCTATTCTAATGCATGAAATCGTATTTTTTATTAAAAATCTCGCAGAAAATTCAGGAAAGTCAGATGATGAAATTTTTATTGGCTTTGAGTCTGTTAGAAATATTACAGAAAAATATTTATATAGAAAGCGGCCTCCGGAAAATATGATTATCACTTATATGTTTGGCTATGAGGAGGATAATCCGAGTTATAAATATTTAAGATATAAAATTTTTGAAGAACAAAGTAGTGACACAATTGTTGAAACATATTATACTCAGAATCTGAAATATGCCAAACAGTTTTTCAAAGATAATTTAAAATCGTTGTATGAGATGAAAGGTTTAGCGGCAATTGAAACATTATACAATAGACTTACATTAAGGTTAATGTTTAATTTACACGAAATAGAAGATGATTATGATGTTTTTGTCGCCTTTGAAACGATGAATAATAGAGGGAAAAGGCTTAGTAATTTAGAATTGTTGAAAAATAGACTGATCTATTTAACCACTTTATATGGTGATGACCAGTTTGATCAATTGGACAAAGGATATTTAAGGCAAAATATTAATGATGCCTGGAAAGAAATATATTATCAGCTAGGTAGAAATCAAAACCGTCCACTTCCAGATGATGATTTTTTAAGAGCCCATTGGAGTATTTATTTTCAATATACCCGTAGAAGAGGGGATGACTATATTCGGTTTTTATTGAATAAGTTCTCTTCAAAAAATGTGTTTAATCATCCTACTATTATAGATGAAAAGGAAGTCAGTGAAGAATATTCTGAAGCTGATGACTTTGATGAAGCCGATGATGTTATGGAGCAAACAATAGACGAATCCGTTTTAGAAAATAAGCTATCACCGACTGAAATCAATGAATATGTCAATAGCCTAAAGGAATTAGCAAAGTATTGGTATTATAGTTTTTTCCCTTATGATCATGATAGTTTAACAGAAGAGGAAAAGCAGTGGATTAATAAGTTAAATAGGGTAGGGATTGCTTATTTTAGACCTTTGGTCGCTGTCGCATTATCACTTAATGGACCAACGAAACAGGATAGATTGCATTTGTTTAAAGAAATCGAAAGGTTTATTTTTCTGTGTTTCCGTGTAGCAGGATATAATGCGAGTTACAAAAGTAGTTATTATTACAATAAAGCAAGGGAAGTATTGGGGGGAAAGATTAGTCCAAATACAGTAGCAGATGACTTGATGGAAACAGTTGACGCTGATTTAAATGCTATTATTGCAAACTTTATGACACGGACTGACCGACGCTTTGACTCTGGTGTTGGATTTTACGGTTGGCGAGAATTAAGGTACTTTTTATTTGAATATGAAAACCACCTATCCGTTGAAAATAATATTCAAAAAGTTGATTGGAAGTTATTTACGAAGGTGGAAAAGGATAAAATCACAATTGAGCATATTTTACCGCAAACTTCAACGAAATGGTATTGGCGAAATCAGTTTCGTCAATATAATAAAGATGAAATAAAGATTTTATCAGCATCTTTAGGTAATCTATTACCCCTTTCTCAAAGTATAAATTCTTCGTTACAAAATGACAGTTTTCCGGATAAAAAGCATCCAACTTCTTCTTCAAAACGTCGAGGATATATGAATGGCTCTCACTCCGAGATAGAGGTGGCTAGAAATATAGATTGGGATGCAAACAATATATTAAATAGAGGGTTAACGTTATTAAATTTTATGGAAGATAGATGGAAAATTGACTTTACTGAAGAACAAAAGCAAGATTTGTTACATATTCAATTTGTTAATGATGACAGGGGAGCAGTTCCAGAAATACCAGAACCAAAAAGCGAGGAAATTACGGAAGGTAACGTAAAAATTCCAATTGAAAAGAAGGGACAATTTACAGATACTGAACTTCATCGATTTGATTTTTGGCATAAGTTTGTTGAGTATTGTAAGTCTATCGGTAGAGGTGAGGATATTGCCTCTCAAAAGCCTTCTTATGATCATTGGTATGATGTAATAATCGGGAATAGTGGTTATCACCTGTTTTTCCAAATCATGCAACAAAATATTTTACGTATTGGTATTTATGTATATGAACGTGAGGTGTTTGATAGATTAGTGTCGAAGAAAGATGAAATCGAAGGAATGTATGGTTCCAAACTTGAATGGTTTACAAGTAAAAAAACAAGTACAGCGAAAAGGATACTTCATTCGATTGATGTAGACGTGCATGACCAAGAGTTGTATGTGCAAAATTTTAAATGGTTGATTTCCCAATTTGATCAACTCAAGTTAACTTTAAACAAAATTGATACTCAAGCTACTAAAACTAACAATAAAAATTCAAAAATTACTAATGAAATGGTGGGATATGCTTATACAGTTTGTAAAAAGATTTATGAGGGGGACATGGGACGGACCGAAGGTAGAGATGATATTGTCAACCATGTCAAAATGAACGCAGGATCAGCAGGAGATTTTATTTCGGCCTTTTTCGCTATGGTGAAGGGAGAAAGGTATACAAGAACGCTTAATGACTATACTACTAGATACTTTTTAGAAAACATCCGTCATGATTTTGGAGAAAGAGTTTTTCAAAATGCAATTGAAGCTTGTAGAAAACACGCTACTTATTATGCTACATTAGGTAATGGCAGGTTAGTATATGTCGAGCAAATGATAAAGGAATTTGAAAATCAAAGTTAACTTCTATATTATTAGTGTGAAAAATCTTTAGGATACGTTAGAACACCAACTTGTCGTTTTTCAATAAAATTGACGTTAGTGAAAGTAAATCATCTTTTCCTCATAAAGGACAGAATGGTAGAAATTCCACTAACGTCATTTTTGATTTTGTTTTTGGAATAGGATTAATGAATATTAATACACAAAAAGTTCAATATATAGAGCGATAAAAGTAAAATTGTCGGAAGGAAAAATTATAGTATTAAATCATGCCATTTTTCAAAAAAGGATAGAAGTTAAAATAATGTTTTGCTTGTCGGAAGGGGGATTGTGTTGCCTCACTGTCGTTTCATTTATGGGCTATTTTAAATGCGGTTTTTTTTATACTATGATTCTTCTTAGAGAACGGATAGATATTTCATGTTCACCTAATAATCCATGAATAGATTTTTGATCCTCTATTAATTGACTTACATCTGCTTTGATAGAAACTACTTCTTCATGTAATTTGGCAAAATCCAATGACAGACCTTCCAATTTTGCATCTGTTTCGTCTTGACGATGAAGAATTGCCTTTATCATCTCAGTATTTTCATCAAGCTGTGCCTTCATTAATTTCATATCTTTATGAATTTCGTCTTTCATTTGCTTCATGTCTGTTTGAATACCGACCTTCATTTGCTTCATATCTTTATGAATTTCGTCTTTCATTTGCTTCATATCTGTTTGAAATTCAGATTTCATTTCTTCTATTTTATTTAAAATTAAATCTAATTTTTTATCATCCATCATTTATGTTCCTTTCTTAGTATATTTTTTGTGTGCTTTGGTAAAATGTATTGGAAATTCACGTGAGGGAATGGTTAATATTTATTTTTGTCCTTATAGAACCATTAGCCATCTGTGAGGGATTCCATTGATGGATGTTTTTGTTTATCTCTAAATCTGCTACCAACATATGTTGTTTTATCAATGGGATGGTGGCTATCTCCAACTAATGAACTAGATAAATTCATTGTACACGATATGTCCATTTTTTAAAAGACCAATTGCACAAAACTAAATAAATTTTGGGTGCATTAGT
Organism: Caryophanales bacterium UBA6768; assembly: GCA_002453315.1. The sequence continues at coordinate 13,078 of DKGO01000001.1, forward strand.
TGATTTTAAGTAGAGAAAGATTAATTGACATCATAAAAAATAATCGTATTCTGTAAAATGGTTTAATCATTAAAATATTTACCTGTTAAAGTTATTTTGAAGGTGAGCGCGGTGGATCAGCTTGATAAATCCGATACATTTGAAAAGTTATTTTGGCAATTATCTAGGGAAATGGGCATCAGTGTGAGCTGATCAGATGCTGTTATAACAGCCCCAGGAGTAAAATGTAGAGTCTCTGCCAATACAGACATTTTCTGCAGACCATTTCGTTCTTGTAAAAACGATATATGTGATTGGGACCCAGGTGAAATTTGATTATATACTTTCCTCAGATAAGCCCTTAGCTCAATTTCCACAAAAGGATAAAGTTGGGCTTGAATTCAAAAGTTTCCAACTAGATCTGAACACCTCTCCTTATTCTGGACAGGATTTTTAGTGTCAGCTAAATTTGGAGGCAGTATAGATCAATCAAAACAAATGATGGCTGGTATAGCCGAGCAAGGGAATTCCGTTGGGCTTGATCTACGTTTTGATACGATGAAACCAACAAATACATTTGATGCCATCGATTGATTCAATTTGCGAAAACAGAAGGAATAAATGCTGTTATAGTGGAAAAATTGTTTTATGCTAATTTTACAGAATCCGAGGATGTTGGATATGTTGACACACTGGTTGCAATTGTGCCGGAAGGTGGATTGAATAAAGTAGAAGTGTTAGGCGTTTTTCAGGATAAACTGGCTTATGGAAAAGAAGTGCAAGCTGATATAGAACAAGCTAGACAGGTTAGTGTGACAAGTGTTCCTTTCTTTCTAATCAATAAAAATTATACATTATCTGGTGCGCAACCAAAAGGAGCCTTTATACAAACCTAAATAAAGTCCTTGAAGAGGAGAAATTTGCTTCAGAGCCAAATAATGATAATTTTTCAACAGATTCTGGGGTTGGCGCTGCCTGTCAAACAGATGGCTGTGCCGTTCCAAATCAAAAAGAATAAGCAATCAAAGATAGATTCAGGACATTAATTGTCTCAAATCATTATAGTATAGCATATTCTCTCGATTTTATTGAGGAACAATGTCTATGGTTAAGTGGTATTAAAGCGACTAATTATGTGGATGATCTAACCCTTATATATTGTTCACCAATTTACAAACTTAGACACAATATTTTCCGTAATTTGTTAGAAGAAATTCCAAGTAAGGAAAACCAAGAATCAATTGATACGACATATGCGGCAGATCTTATTATGGCAGCACTTTCTCCGACTTTATTTCTGTTTTTACGTGATGAGAGGGGATACTCAAAGGATAAAATTAGGGGCAATCTGTATCAATTGTATTTCCAGGCATTATTTTAATTCAGGTATTGGTCAGAACTATTGTATATGAGGAAAAAAAGTCAATCTTATGTAAAAGATTGACTAAAAAGTACCATCTATCTCTTTAACAAAACGTTTAAATGCTTGTCGTCCTTTTTCTGTTTGCTTAAAGACGCCTGCATCCTCCAATGCTCTGGCAAATTTATATCCAATTTCTTGATAAATAATTTCCATGACTGTTGCTTCATGCAATCGGTCTTCATATTTTTCTTTTATTTGCTTTGCCCAATCTAGATGATACGGCTCGATTGCATAAGGTTCCCCTAATAAAAACTTACTAATTTTATCTGTTTCTTCTTTTAATCTAGGAGGCAAAATAGCTAATCCCATAACCTCAATTAACCCAATGTTTTCCCTTTTTATATGTTGGACATCTCCGTGTGGATGAAATATCCCCGTTGGAAACTGATCTGACGTTCGATTGTTTCGTAACACGAGATCGAGTTCGAATAAATTTTCCCGGATTCTGGCGATAGGTGTGATTGTATTGTGCCTTATATCACCAGTAAAGGCCGTAATATCCACATCATCATCATTATAATGGATCCATTGATTAAAAATTTCATTAGCAGTATCGACAATTTCCGATTTGTTTTTGCCCTTTAACCGAATGACGGTTAAGGGCCAATTCAACATTGAACATGTGACATTTTCATAACCTGTTATCGTAAAATTCATAAAAACTTTTGCATCTGTCATTGGGAAATGGTAATGCCCTGCTTGATAATGGTCGTGGCTTAAAATCGACCCACCTACGATAGGTAAATCGGCATTTGATCCAATAAAATAATGGGGGAATTTTTCTGTAAAAGTTAATAATCGTTCAAACACATTCCTATCTATTATCATTTCCCGATGTTCCTCAGACAATAAAATGCAATGTTCATTATAATAAACATATGGGGAATACTGTAAATACCAATTTTCGCCTAAAAGTGGTATCTTAACAACCCGATGATTTGAACGAGCGGGATAGCCGATTCTCCCTGCATATCCCTCATTTTCAATACATAATACACACTTGGGATAGGTATTGTTTTTTTGGCTTGTTTTTTCACGTTTCATTTGTTTGGGATCTTTTTCCGGTTTTGACAAATTGATTGTTAGGTCTAACTTTCCGTATAAGGTGTCAACTGTAAAAGAGATGTTCTTTTTCACTCGTTCTGTTTGTATATAGTTACCATGTTTACTTAATTCATAAAAAAAAGACGTAGCCTTCTCCGGGGCTTCTTGGTATTTTTCATTGAACATGTTATTAATTACTGAAGGTCTTGCAATAAAACAATTCATGATGTTTGCTTGAAAAATTTCCTTATCATCCACATTATTTTCAATAATATTTTCTGTTATCGCATAGTTTACAAGTTGTTGAAGTAAATGGGGAATAGACTCTATTTTCGATATCGTGACGTTCTCGGGAAATGAATCTAGGTGTAATTGTTGTAACACTTGATTTCGTACATAGATCCGGTCTTCCCTACCGATGAGGTCCCGTTTTATAGCTATAGTTAATAATTGTTCAATAATTGAGTAAACACCCATAATTGTTATCCCCCTATGTCAGTATCCCAAAGGACTATATCCCGTGACCACGTTATATTGCTTTAAACTTGTCAATTATTTCTCTCGCTCCGTGGTCAATATTAGCTGTGTAAAAGGTAGCATCATATCCAACAGTTTCCACATAACGTTGATTTACATTTACTTTAAACTTTTCTATAAAGTTATTAGCAACAATTGCGATAGCACAACCACCAAATCCGGCCCCTGTCATCCGAGCACCAATGACCCCTTCTTGTTTCCAGGCGGTGTGTACAATGGTATCCAATTCCACTCCAGTCACTTCATAATCTTTTTGTAATGATTCATGAGATTCATTCATTAATTGTCCAAATTGTTCTAGGTCGTCGTTTTGTAAACTTGTCAGTGCTAGTTTCGTTCGTTCATTTTCATAAATCACATGCTTTGCCCGTTTTACATGGATTGGATGTTTAATAAGAAATTTATTTTGTTCAAAGATTGCGGGTGTTACTTGTGCTAAATGTTCAATCGTTAGCTTGGTTTGTAGTTGAGATAAAGCCCCCCTACACTCAAATTGTCGTTCATTATATTTAGATTCAGCGAGTTTCCTCTGCTTATTTGTGTTAATCATGATAATAGCATGATTAGTAAGCTTAACTGGAGCATAATGGTAATTCAATGTTTCAGTATGTAAGTGAATCGCATGATCTTTTTTGCCCATCATAATAGCAAATTGATCCATGATTCCGCTACTCACACCAATATATTCATTCTCAACTTTTTGTCCAATTTTGGCGATTTTAATCGGGTCTAATTGCAATTGATAGATGTCATTTAATAAAATTCCTGTGACCATCTCAATGGATGCGGAAGAGGATAATCCCGCCCCGTTAGGGATGTTTCCATAGTATAAAATATCAAGACCAGTATTTATTTTGCCTGTCAATTGTTGAAGATAATCAATCATACCCTTGGGAAAATTGGCCCATTCATCACCTTTGTTATATTCGGTATGTTTAAGGTCACCCTTCCTTATCCCATCGTAAGGAAAGTTCATCGAATAAAAGTGTAAAATATTATCATCCCGTTTTCTAACGACAGCATATGTACCAAAAGAAATAGCTGCTGGGAAAACATGACCGCCATTATAATCAGTATGTTCCCCAATGAGATTAATTCTCCCCGGAGCAAAAAACACCCGTGGATTGTCTGTTGTCTTAAATTTTTCTCGGAATTGAACGACTAGGTCTGCTATTTCCATACATCATCACCTATAGAAAATATTTTATATGGCTACCCATTAATACCACGAATATTACAGGATACTAGTAAGTGTCTACTGAATAAAGGTCTGTTTAGGGACAAACTAAACTTCTACTAATTTACAAAATAACAACCTTACGTTCCTTCCCTTACGTTCCTTCTACAACACCTTCATCATCTAAAAATAGTGCCCCTTTAATAAATGACATTAGTTGTTCTAGTACTATTTCATCTCGATCAAATATATCTTCTCCGACATACATCTTTAGTCGTTCTTTATAGTACTCACAAGAATAAGAAAATTGTAGTAGCATAAATAAATTGTC
>DKGO01000224.1 GCA_002453315.1 Caryophanales bacterium UBA6768
TTGTTAAGTAAAATGAATTATAGTGAATCAGAACGTGTAGAAGTAAAAAATGAATTTCTAAAAATAATCGTACGAATGAAATTACCAGAAGAAGAAAGCGAATTTTTAGTGAGATTTTTTGATCATTATTTAAAATTAAATGAAGAGGAGGAGGAACAATTGATGAGTGAATTAAGGTATACTGACGACTGGGAAGAAATAAAAAAGTTACCGATTTCCTGGGAAGAAAGAGGGATTGTAAAAGGTCGGGAAGAAGGTCGGGAAGAAGTCGCAGTTAAGTTAATTAAAGAAGGAATGGCAATAAGTTTTATTCGAAAAATAACAGAACTTTCAGAAGAACGGATAAAGGAATTAATGGAAAACATAAATGAATAATGAAGAGCCTATGAAGCCCCTACAAACTATAAATTAATGTTAGGGGCTTAATTATATTGGCCAAGGGAGATAAAAAGAAAAATCTAGTGTTTGATATTTTAGGGAAAAGTACAATTAAGTAAGGCATATCGGTGAAAAATTTTAACTTCAGACAATCCAGTAGCAGCATTGTTAAGTAAAATGAATTATAAAGATTCCGGACAGATCGAAACCAAGTTAATTTAGTAGTTTGGTACAAATTTATATAAGGAGTTGATCATGTTGAAAAAATATTCGTCGGAAGAAATTGATTTCTTATTCAGATTCTTTGATCACTCTCTAAAATTGGATAGAGAGGAGGAAGAACAATTAATCGATGAAATGAAGCGAACAGGCGAGTGGGAAGAAGTCAAAGGATTACTTATTCCGTACATAGAACGAGGTAAAGAATATGCACGGGGGGAAATTGCTATTGAATTATCAAAAGAGGGTATGGATATTCGCCTCATAAGTAAAGTTACAAAATTAACTGAAGAACGGATAAAGGAATTAATGGAAGAATTGAAACGAATGAGTGAGTTGGATAAAATAAAAGAATTACCCATTTCGTATATAGAATTGGGTAAGGAATATGCACGAGAAGAAATTGCTGTTGAATTACAAAAGGAGGGTATCGAAATTAACTTAATAAGTAAAGTAACAAAATTAACAGAAGAACGAATAAAGGAATTAATGGATAGGATTTAGACACCCTTAGTATGTTATCGTACCTCCCAAAATCTGAATAGATAGGGAGATTATATGTTTAGAACGTTTATCATGTTTGAACGGCTCAGTAAAAGTCTGGTGGTTTGGGTGCACTTGCCGGTGCAATGGTCGGTGGTGCGTCAAGGGGAAATCTGGGGAAATTTACACCTAAATCTGCGCTAGCAAAGGAACGTAAAGTTGGGACCGTGGTAGAGATCGATGAAGCAAGTAAACAAAAATTATCTGGGGATTTGTCTGCGAAAAAGATTGCTGGTGGCACTAGGGTGACTTTTAACTTCAAAGATGATTCGAAAATAAACTTGGATAGTTATGATGGAAAAGTGAAAGTTACCCATCATTGGAAGGACCGCTAAAGGATGAAATTCACATGACGTACATAGAGGACACTGGAAAATATAATAAGAAGGTTATATTTGAACGTGCAGATGGTCGAGCAATTGTTGTGAATGTGAATGAGAATTCGTAAATAAGATTGATTTTCGATTTTACCCCTGGTGTCAGGGTGACTCAATAGGATTTATTATGTCGGGGCTGTGCGAAGGGAAGATCCAATAACCCGACCTTCAAATGCCGACCTCGGGCAAAGGTTTCGAGAGTAAAACTTCCACAAATTTTTCCCGAAAGATTTACTAGCTGAAAGAATAGTAACTGGGTGATGACTCTATTAAAAGGTGGGCAATATGCAATTCGGTAATTATAATAGGAGGTTTTGAATTGGAGCGTACAGTTGTTAATCAAGTGACGGGTGAACAAATTACATTTTTACAAACAGCAAGGGAAACGAAGGGGAAATTTCTATCCATTGAAGTCGTTCTACCGCCACACGGGAAGGGACCCCCACTACATAGGCATGATGAGTTTGAAGAAAAATTCGCAGTGATTTCAGGGAAACTAACAGTCACCCTTGGGAAATCGCAGCTTGTTTTGGAAAAGGGGGACGAGCAAAGTGTTGCTATTGGGACGGCCCATACTTTTACAAATAATCATGACGAGCCGGTTGTTTTTCGGGTGCGATTAACGCCTCCTAGTCAGTTTGAGGAATCTGTGCGCATTCATTATGGTTTGATTGATGATGGTTTGGTGGATAAAAAGGGGAATCCCCAATCTTTGGCACATACGGCATTAATTCTAACACTACAAAATACATTAGTTGTTGGGATTCCTCTTTGGATTCAGCGTCCGTTATTTGGGTGGATTGTAAAAAGGGCCCGTAAAAAAAATCAGTATCAGGGGCTTGGAAAATATGTTGGGAAGGAAATAAGCTAGGGTTTGCTGAATCGTATTTATTTTAGTATGTCTATGGGAGTTTTTGTGTGGACTATGAGTCAAAAAATGAATAGATATTTTACGACAAATAGTCCATTTAACAGAACGAAAGGCAAAGTTTCTTAGGGATATTATTAAATATAAGGTGAATGATTTGGATAATGGTATATTGGAATGGAGAGAGGGTAATTGAGACCTAAATTAACAAGAAATTTGAATGTAGACGACTTTCGTAATTTTTATTGGTTAAAAGAGGAATTGCAAACATTTTGTAGGGGAAATGAAATAAGTGCTTCTGGATCTAAAATAGAAATATCGGATAGGATAGCGGTGTTTCTTGAAACAGGGAAAATACAAAAGCCGATGAGAAAAAGAAATACTTCTACAAAAAAAGTGAAATTAGAGGATTTAAGTTTAAATACAGTTATTACAGAAAACCATCGTTGTAGTCAGGTAGTTAGGGCCTTTTTTAAATCGGTAATTCCTAAATTTCACTTTTCAACCTATATTCAAAATTATTTTAAAGAAAATGTAGGAAAAACATATCAGGATGTTGTAGATGCGTGGTATGAGGAGGAAGAAAGAAAAGCGGACCCATACTATAAAAGGAAAATTGGCTCACAATTTGAATACAATCAATTTACTAGGGATTACTTCGCAGACCCTAAAAACAAAGGCAAAAAGAGAGAAGATGCAATTAAAGCCTGGAATGAAATAAAAGTATTGCCTGGTAGTAATAAATATAAAGGATAGAAAATTACTTTAATAACTATTTCAGAATAGGCGCAATTATGGTAGAAGAAACGAAAAGGTAATTTTTTCGATGACTCAGTTATATTTGAATTGAGTTATTTTTTTATAAACAAATAGCACCGAAAAATACAGGGTTGTTTAATTGAAGCGATAGATAGTTCCATGGGATGCGAAAAAGACAAGGTAAGTAATCAGAAAATTTAAAATAATAATTGAAAAAATAAAACAACAGTGTGATAATACAAATAAGGTAGTCGATTGGAGGGATTAAAATGGTGTAATTATTGATTAACCTTAGTTTGTATTTTAGGAATGAAAACACCACAAAATAAGTTTTTCTACTCATACAATACCGATGACATACATCATGATCATACTTAATATGATAATCTATATGATTAAATATTGGAGGAATTTAAGATGACAATGATGAACACACCATTGACGTTGGAAAGTTTGATTGAAAGAGCTGAAAAGTATTTTCCAAAAAAGGAAGTTATTTCACGGACTACATCGGGGATTCATCGCTTTAACTATGCTGAGATAGGGAAAAGAACGAGGAGTTTATCGAGTGCTCTTGAAAATCTAGGTGTGCAAAGAGGGGACCGTGTAGGAACGTTAGCTTGGAATGATCACCGGCATTTAGAGGCATATTTTGCAATACCGAGTATGGGGGCTGTATTACATACGATTAATATTCGCTTAACACCGGAACATTTAATATACATTATTCAAAATGCGGAAGACAAGGTATTGCTTGTTGACGAGAGTATTGTGCCTTTAGTCGAAGGGATAAAAGAACAAATACCTTCTGTTGAAGCATTTGTTATTTTTACGGATAAAGAGGAGCTACCAGAGACATCTCTCGAACCTGCTTACCATTATGATCAGCTTATTTCCAAAGGGGATTCGGATTATCAATATCCAAAGGATTTGGATGAAAATTCACCTGCTGGAATGTGCTATACATCGGCAACTACTGGTAATCCAAAGGGTGTCGTCTACACGCACCGAAGTATTGTTCTACACAGTTTATCTATTGGTTTGGCGGATTCTTTAGCATTGTCAGAATCTGATATTTCGATGCCGGTTGTTCCGATGTTTCATGTTAATGCTTGGGGGTTACCTTTTTCAGCTGTTTGGTTTGGGACAACCCAAGTGCTACCGGGGGCTTTTTTTACCCCACAAATACTTGCTGAATTGATTGAGTCTGAAGGGGTAACAACGACAGCTGGGGTTCCAACGATTTGGCTCGGACTTGCTCGGGAATTTAAAACAGGGAAATATGACACATCTAGTTTAACGAGGGTTGTTTGTGGTGGCTCGGCAGCACCTAAAGGGTTGATTCGTACCTATGAGGTAAAATTTAATATCCCATTTATGCATGCATATGGCATGACGGAAACAAGCCCACTGGTAACGGCAGCCCGGTTGAAAAGTTATCAGCAAGACTTGCCTTATGATGAAAAATTAGAAATTCGTGCTAAACAAGGCTTGCTCGTTCCAGGTTTGGAAGCAAAAATTGTTGGTGACGATGGTGAGGTTGCTTGGGATGGCGAGGAAATGGGAGAATTATTGTTACGTGGCCCATGGATTGCCAGTAGTTATTATAGGGATCCTGAGAAAACGGCCGAGGCAATTAAGGATGGGTGGCTACATACGGGTGATATTGCAACAATTGATGAGGAAGGGGCCATTAAACTCGTTGATAGAACAAAAGATTTAATCAAAAGTGGTGGCGAATGGATTTCATCTGTTGATCTTGAAAATGCACTGATGGCCCATGAAGCGGTGTTTGAAGCAGCGGTTATTGCAGTGCCACATGACCATTGGCAGGAACGTCCTGTCGGTGTTGTTGTCCTAAATGACAATGCGGAGGTATCAAAGGATGATTTATTAGACTTTTTGAAGCCCCAATTTGCAAAATTTTGGATTCCAGACGATATTGTCTTTGTCGATGAGATACCAAAGACATCTGTTGGGAAATTTTTAAAACGTGAATTACGCGAAAAGCTAAAAGACGTATTGGTCACTGAATGAATTCTGGAACTCTTAGAAAGGGAAATTTTCTTGTGATTACATGTTGATTGCATAAAGTCGATAAAGAGGAAGGGTTTTTAACACCTTCCTTTGTTTAATTAATGGAATTTAGGGGGTTACTTATTGTATTCTGAATTTCAGGGTGTGATAGTGGAATATTTTTAAAGCATTACGAAACAACTTAGCTATTAAGTCGAAAATATCAATGCCATTATCACAATATGCCTTTCACCACTATTTTTCATTTGGGGTAAAGGAGTTCTAAGTAGTTTTAAAAAAGGGTTTAAATCTAATGTTGAAACGTCTATTTTCAATGAGAAATTGTTGGCCGACTTCCGTTACATATGTCTTTTCATGTAGCACATATTTATTTAAATGGCCCTTCCAAGTTGGATTCTCAATTAATCCTCTATCACTTGCTTCTTCTACAATTTTAGTGAACTCAGCGACAGTAATGTTTAAATCATAAGGACGTGGATTTTGTTTTTGATTAACTAATTTTAATAGTTTTACTGTTAGTTTTTCGTTTTTCATCTGCTACTCCTCCTAGATATTATGTGAATTTCTATAATATGAAATTTCCAAAACAATTGTTATTATCAAACTATTTAAAGTACCTCGGAATAATTTTTACTCAGTTTTCTTAGCAAAAACGACAAATCGTTTCGTATTATCTGTCCTAAGACATGTATATAAAGTTAAATATTCATCATTTTCATCACCTTTATCGATAATAGATAAGTCTGTACCATCAACTACAAATGTTTCACTAATTTCATAATTGATATCTTCACCTTTTAAATCAGAAATTATGACATCATCTCCAACCGCTACTTCATCTAGACGACCAAAAATGGACCCATCACGATAATTATGACCTGAAAGAACTAAATTACCATTTTCATGGAGCTCTGGTCCTGCATATTTTGTAATGGAAATATCTAAATTTTCCTTTGTCGTTTCATCGAGTACAGGGTATTCCAAATCTATTTCCGGTATTTTAATATTGCCAAAAATACCTTGGGTATCTCCTGGAATTCCTTCTTTATATTGATATTCATCTACCATTTCAGCATATAAATTACCAAAATCATCACGTGCTGCTAAATTTTGTTTATGTTCAAAATAGCGATACACTCGGAAACTACCAGCAACAATGAAAATGATAATAAAAATAATCAACAGCTTTTTACGCAACTTGTACACACCTCTATTTTTTCCGTTAATACTTTTCATCAATTTATGACATATTTTGATTAATTATAACAAAAAACTCTCTATTAAATATCTATTATTATTATACAGACCCTTTTCCGGTAAAGTTTTGCAAAAATTTTAGAATTTGGAAGGGTGGCTTAATGAATTTTATTAAGGTTTTTAATTTTAGTTCGAGGATTATCTCGAAATGCATGAGGGGGAACAAGTTACTAACCTTATGGTAATTTCCTTATATCATACTTTAATTCGAATTGTTATTATTGTTCCTTGATTCATTTCACTTTTAATCGTTAATTTAGTCCCTAAAAATCTTCTTAACCGTTTATCAGTATTGACAAGTCCAATTCCTTTTTCTCTGTCAAATTGTTGTTGATCCATCATTTCTATAATATGTTTTGGTATACCTGCTCCATCATCTTCAATAATAATATCAACATATTCCTCTTCTTCAATTGATTTAATCGTAATGGTTCCTCCATCAATTCGGTTTAATATGCCGTGCTTTAATGCATTCTCAACTAACGTCTGCAATGATAGTGGAGGAATTAATATATCCAATGAGTCATCAATTAACCATTTAACCTGAATGCGATCACCAAATCGTTCTTTTTCAATGGCTAAGTAAGATTCAATTAATTGCAGTTCTTCGTTTAACAAAACTAAATGATCAGTATTTTGAAAATCAAAACTAGTTCTTAAAAAATAGACAAAGTTTTTCAATAAATATTGCATTCGTTCGGGATTAGAATGCATCATCATTAAAATTGAGTTGATCGTATTATATAAAAAATGTGGGTTTATTTGAGCACGTAACCAAGCCGCTTCCATTTTTAATTGGTTATTAATCGTCAACTGTAAATCTGCTAATAACCGAACACGAGCCTTTAATTCAATCGGGTCAACAGGCTTTATAAGGTAATCATTGGCACCAACTTGGAAACCAAAATGTAAATCTTCTGTTCTTCCTCTCGCTGTTAATAACAAGATAGGCAGTTCTGATAAATTAAATTGCTCTCTTATTTGACGAGTTAATTCATAGCCTGACATTCCTGGCATCATAATATCACAGATGACCAAATCAAATTTTGTTGAGTTAATTTTTTCTAATGCTTCTTCCCCACTGTTGACACTATATATGTGATAATTTTCTGTTGATAATACGTTCGTTATTATTTTATTATTTACTTGATCATCATCAATAAGTAATAATTTAGGCCAAGTCGATTCAGCTAAATTTACATTTTCTTTATTAGTATGTAACTTAGTTTCTGCCATATCTGACAAGTTAGTCGTTGCAGCCGTTTCTGCCTTTGCTAATTTCACAGCATCTATTGCATCATTTTCGTTGGCAATTGGTAAAGTAAATGTAATTGTAGTACCATTTTGTTCATTTGTTGAAGCATATATTTCTCCATCATGAAGTTCAACTAATTCTTTTGTTACTTTTAAACCAAGACCAATCCCGTCATGGTCATCTCCTTTTACATATGGTTTAAAGATTTCTTTCAAATCTTCTTCTGACATCCCTTTGCCAGTATCAATAATTTCAATTGATACCATATTGTTTGTTGACACTAATCCTGTGACAACAATTTCCCCTTTTTCTGTATACTTAATCGCATTATGCAGTATGTTAGTCATCATTTGTATAAGCCTGTTTTCATCAGCGTAAACAGCTGGAAAGTCTTTAGGAATGTTATTGTGAATAACAATATTCTTTGCTTTTATCATATAAGTCATTAAAGAGATAACGACAGTTGTGATCGAATGGACATTAACAGGTTTTTTTTCAAGCCTTAATTTATTTTCATCCATTAACGTTAAATCTAACAAATCATTAATTAAAATCGACATTTGCTTTCCGACAGAAAGAAGTAAGTTTAAATTTTCCTTATCTTCTTTAACAATCTTATTATCGGGATTATCATGCACAAATTGGGCAATGTTAATGATACTATGTAATGGATTTCTTAATTCATGAGACGTACTTGCTAAAAATTCATCTTTACTTTTATCCTTTTCAATCAATTGTAATGATAAGGCTTTTATTTCTTCATTATTTCGAAAATATCTTTTCAACCAATAGACGACAAATAAAATGAGAGCGATAATTAAATCTACCGGATAATATTCAAAAATAACAAAGTCAATATTATGTTTAATGACTGACCAAATGACATTGTTTAACATTGCTAATGCTGCCATCAAAATAAGGACAATATCTGTCACATCATTTCTCACTACTTTAAATAAAGTAGCAATAAAAAATAAAAATGGGATAAGTAAAACCAATATAAATATAAACCTATATGCTAATACGATTTGAATAGGTACGAAGATTAAAAATAACATATATAGATAAGTAGGATAAGGAAGAAATTTAAACAGCTTAAATTTACTTTGCTCTGGTAAATAATGTTTGAAAAATTGCAACATGAATAATCCATTTAAGCAAAATATCATGGCAAGCAGTTTCATTTTAAATGCGTAACTCACGGGTAAATCGAGCAGTAAGACCCGGTCATAATCTAATAAAACTGTGAAGGCTGTCCCTAGCATAATTAATGAGAAGTACAAAATAGACTTCTCTTCTTTCATTTTCAAATACACATAAAATGAAATTAAAAATAATGCAGCTAGAACAACAAAAGCAATTACTTTAATCATCGTTGCCATCATGACATTTTCGTTAATCTCATTTGTCGTACCAAATAAAATATTAATTGGCGGTACCTTCGTATCAACGCCGTTATTACTTACATGTAAAATAACATCTAGTTCCTTATCCTGAGCATAAAATGTTGCCACATATGGTGACATACTTGCGATAAAATCATTTTTATTTGCTGCAGGATTTCCGGACGCACCGATTTCTTTCCCTTGCACAAATATTCTAGACGATAACTTCGTATTTGGCACATGAAAACTCAAGCTTTCATCAAGCAGTTCATCATCTATCGTTAAATGCATATGAAAAGTACCATATTGATAGTTAGGTGACGAAGCAATATCTAACCAATCATCTGGAAATACTTTGGCAGCAGCCTTATCTTTGAATTTATTTTGCTGTAACTCCTCATTTGTTAATAAAACATCAGGATAGTACATCCACTCCCCTGCTAAAGGATATAGATCCTTTTTTGTGGAAACTTCAGTGACATCTAATTGACCATTGACGGCGCCGTCAGCATTCATTATTGGAGAAAATTGTACAATCCAAAGCATACGAATGCCTGTAATAATAATGAAAAATACAAGTATGGTGATGAATAGTCGATTATATTTTTTCACTTGTATTCCTCACTCCATTTCATTTCAATTGAGAACGCCTGGTGACTAAATAATTGATGAGACATTTTCCTGCCAAGTATGGTACCATTCTTGAAGCTCATCATTTGGTTTTTCTTGAATTTCTTTTTCTAACTCATTTTTTAATTTAGTATAATAATAGTGGACAGATGAATTTTCATTTCTTTTTGCTGCTATTTTCATTAAATATAAGTATGCTTGTTCAGTTATTGGTTCTATGTCACAAATTCTTTTACATAAGTTATTTAGTTTATCATATTCCTTCTTTTCATCGTACCACCTAGCCACATCTAAGGCGATGTTTACCCATAGTGTTTGTAGCCGATACCTCTCACCATCAGCCCATTCATAATCATATCCTTCTAAATAATTACCCTTATAAAGTACAAGTAGTTCTTCATAAGATGTAATTGATTGTTCGGTTAATGGGGGTAGTAGGGGAATGCTTGCTTCAAATTCTCGAACATCTGTCACAGTATGATTCAATTCCACTTTATAACTATCAGAATAAGTTGTGATAGATATGTTCTCTTCATAAGGGGCGATTTCTTTTCTAATCATATAGATGGCATTGTACAATTGTGAAAAAGCTTTTCTTTCCTCTAAATTAGGCCATAACATATCAATCAGTTCTTCTTTTCTCACAAGTCGTGACTGATAATGAAGTAAATAAAGAAAAAGTTGTTGTACTTTCGCCATATTAAATTGAATGGATACTGGTTGTTTATTGAGAAAATTAAATTGTATGTTGTTAAATAAGTTAATAATTAATGCAGGTTCTTTATGTAAATCAGCCATTTTTGTTTGAATTCTTGCTATCGTTTTATCGATTCTTTCTTTTAAAATTGGTTTCACAACATAGTCAGTCGCCTGAACTTCAAACGAATCAACCGCATATTCATCATGTGCAGTGACAAAGATAATCATCAAATCGGGATTTGTTTTACGTATATCTTTAGCAATTTCCATTCCATTGTATTCTGGCATATTAATATCTAAAAAGACGATGTCAACCGCCTCGGTTTCTATGAAATCTTTCCCTGCATGTGGATTCGTAAATGTTCCTATGACATTAATCGTTTCATAGTCTTGTAATAACTCCTCTAAATAATTAAGTACCATTTTCTCATCATCAATTAACACTGCATTCATTCATATACACCCCTTTTGCCTAATACTATCATACTATTAAGCAATTATATTGAATATATTACTACTTTTTGGATAAATCAAGAGAAAACCCAATAGGTCCATGCTGACCCTAGAGGATTTTCTGTGTCTTAATTAGTTGGAAAAAATTAGTGACAAAAAATTGTTGAAATATGAATATTTTGTATTGAGAATTTGCTTTATAAAAATACTTCAACTACAGCTAGGACAGCTTGTACTAATGAAGTCATTAAGATAGTATGTCACGAATTTTAGCTTACGAATATTTAATATATACGTTCATCAAAATTCGGAGATTTTGTTACATGATATTTAGTAATGTCACATTCTTCCTATTAAAAATCAATTCTAATTTATAATTTTCTTTGCCAATTTTCATACCATGTCGTTATTTCTGAACTTGGATTTATGTTTAATTCTCGATTAAGTACCTCTTGTAGTTTACTAAAATAGAAATGGACAGATGAGTTTTCATTATTATTGGCACTCATTTTCATTAAGTAAAAATAGGCTTCATCTGATATTGGGACTAACCGAATTGCTGATAGACATAAACTTTTAAGTGACTTTTTGTCCCCTATTGCTTCATACCAAACCATCACTTGAAGGGCTAATTTTATCCAAAGATTTTGCAGGCGATATCGTTCACTATCAATCCAATCATAAAAATATCCTTGTAAATAATGACCGGTATACATTTTGAGTACTCTTTGATAATTGTTAATCGTTGTTTTATTTAAATTAGATAATTGTGATAGGCTCGATTCAAATTGTTCTACATCTATTAAGGTATTGTTAAAATCTAATTGATAACCTCCAGAACGAGAAATGATTGTTATATGATCGTTAAACGGTTCTACTTCTTTTCGTATCATATAAATGGCATTGTACAATTGAGAGGCGGCTTTTTTATCTTCTAAGTCCCTCCATAATAAATCAATCAATTGTTCTTTTCCGACAAGTTTTGAACGATGATGAAGTAAGTATAAAAATAATTGTTGGATTTTTGTCGTATTAAATGTCATTGGTACTATTTCATCTTCTGATAAAACGATGGTGACTTTTTGAAACATCGTTATTTGCAATGCATGTTCAGTCGTTATTGTTATTGTTTTAGAATGGATTCTATCGATAGTTTTTTTAAGTCTTTCTTTTAAAACGGGTTTGACGATAAAATCAGTCGCTTGGACTTCAAAGGCACGAACCGCATATTCATCCTGATCAGTAATAAACACAGTTGATATGTCGGGATTAGATTGACGTAATTGTTTCGCTAATTTTAAACCACTATATTCAGGTAAATAAACATCTAGAAAAACAACATCAACCTTAACTCCGGACTGAATAAACTTTAATGCATCAAGTGGATTAGTAAATTTACCGATGACATCTACACGATTGAATTCTGACAATAACTTCTCTAAGTAATCAGAAACAAGTATTTCATCATCAATTAAAACGACTCTCATCGCATTCCCCTCTTAATCTACTTTTTCATATTAGCTTAGGAAAATATTAATTTCTGTCTTTATCGTTATTTAATTGTTTGGCTGTATTAAAGGTTGTTGTTGAAAAAATACCTAAAAGAAATCCAGCAGGGTAAATTTCCCACTGGATTCTTAGAGATTCAGCAATTTATGCTTGTTTACGTTTTCTGAAAAAGAACATAAAACCAATTGCTCCAGCTGATAAAACGATTAACATGTTTAAAATAGTATTTATATAGTTATCACCTGTTTGGGCTAGTTTCGCTCCTAATTTTGTATATGGTGCTACTTTTGCTTCTGCTAGCAATGCTGGAAACCCATCATCATAACCGTGCATGGATAGAAATGCATTAATATACTCTTTTTGTGCATCACTAAAGTTATTCCACGGATCTTCCCCTGTCATGACGGCGTTTTTTCTGAAATAGCTTGTAATAGCAGTAATAATGTCATCACCATCTGTTAAATGATCTTTAATAAATTGGTCAACTTCTTCTTTTTCTTTGTTGGAAAGTTTATTGTAAAGGACGTTCGTTAAGTCCTTTTTGTAAGCATCATGCGCCCCATCAGCATCTGAATTTTTACGAGTATTCTCCCACTCTTCATCCGTTAATGGCGAACCTTTTACTTGTTCAAGAGCCCCCCTGTAAAGATTTTGAATGGCTTCAACTAATGTTTCACCATCATCAGCTAATTTGGCTGGATCATCTTCATCAGCAATATCTTTTAATCCTTCGGCAAAAATCCCTTTGTCTGTGACAAATTTTCTTTGTTTCGGATCAAGATTACTATATTCCTCCATGTAACGGTCTTTCGCTGCAACTCTTGCTAGAGCTAAATCTTTTGCTTCTTCAACCGCATTTGGATCACTAGAACCACTTGCACTATCAATCGCATCTAGTTCATCATTTAAACCATCCTCTAATGCTTTAATTAACGATGCTTTCTCGTCATCTGATAATTCATCATTGTCTTTGACACCTTGGATCGCTTTACTCGTTCTGTCGATGACAGCTTGCTTTGCATCGATTTCGCCAATCGCACCATCTGTAATGCCTTTTCTATCTGCCGGTGTTGATGCACCATCAATAGCATCCAAGTTATCACCTAATGGAGCTATTACGTTGCCTTTTAATATTTCCTTTTCATCGTCAGATAAGTTCGGATCATTGTCAATCTCTTCAAGTGCTTTGTTTGTTCTGTTGATGATAGCTTGTTTATTTTCTAATTCATCGATTGCATCGTCTTTCACATTATCTCTATCTTCAGGTGTAACTGCACTATCAATTTCACCTAAATTAGTACTTAACGGACCAACGATATTCCCCTTTAATTCATCTTTGTCATCATTGGATAAGCCTGGTAAATTGTCAATGTCATCAAGTACTTTATTCGTTTTGTTGATTAAACCTTGTTTCGCATCGATATCATCGTTACTGTCTGAAATAAACTGAGCAAGTTGATCAGGGTCAGTCGAATCATCTATTCCATCTAAATAGTTTCCTAATGCATTAAATAAATTAGGAATGAGGTCTTGTTTCTCATCATCAGTGAAATTATCATTATCAGCAATATCACTTATAGCATTATTTGTTTTGTCGATTAATGCTTGCTTTGCCCCGATTTCATCAGATGCATCTCCTAAAATATTAGGTAGTTTACTAGGGTCAGATTCATCGTCAATTTCCTTTGAATATCCTTCAAAAGCACCGATTAAGTTTTTAATTAAATCTTTTTTATCATTTTCAGGAATTTCTTTATTGCCTTTAATTGCCTCAATTGCATCAGCAGTTTTCTTAGCCAATTGTTCTTTAGCATCAATGCCATTGATGGCTAAGTCTTTTACATCTTTTACATCACCTGAATCTGCATCTTCTATTGCATTTAAATTACCTTGTAATGGTGCAACAATCCCATCTCTTAGTGCTTCAATTTCGTCATCCGATAAACCTAAATCTTTACCTTCAGTTTCTAATGCTACAATCGCATCATCAGTCGCATCGATGAGATCCTCTTTAGCCTTATTCTTTGCTAAAGCATTACTTATTATATCATCAACATCGTCAATACTTGATCCATCAATAGTAGCCTTTTGAGCATCCAAAGCAACTTCTAGTTCTACAATTATATTATTCTTTTCATCACCACTTAAATTACTATTGTTGACTTTATCAATTAAATCATTCATTTCATCTTCTAGCTGTTTTTTTAAATCTTTTTTATGTGGGCTTTCATCTTCTAGTAATGTATTTACTTTGTCTGATTCCCCACTCATACTAGTTACAGCTATATTACTTCTTTTGTCTGTGTTATCTTCATCATTTTTATACTTTACCAATTGACCAATTTGAGCAGCTAAATCTGAGGTGATACGACCATCAAGGACCTTTATGTTAGAAATATACAATTGGGCACCAAATACCCCACCATCGGTTAGATCGTATGAGCCTACTACAAAACGAAATTGATATTTATTATTGTTCTCAAAATCATGTATTTCCGTTCTCCAACCACTAGACTTATTACCCTTACCATAAAACACTTCTTCTGTTGTATTCACTGTATTATTTTTTAAAAATCCGTAAACTTCGTAATCATCATTCCCACCTTGTGCTTTCCACTGAAAAGATAATTTATCTTTAGAGTTTGCAGTGAATTCATTACTTAGAACTTCTAAACCAAATACTGTACTATGAACTCTATCAGGATTACCAAAGTGTGTAACACCTCTAAAATTCATCCTGAGTTGGTTTGAGCTCTCAGAGTCAGGGTTTTTTAATATTTCATAAGTTTTAAAATTTCTGGTAGAGTCGCTGGTTCTAAAAGTTCTTTCTTTTCCTTCTTTACCTATTACCTTATCTCCATCATTAACATTATGGATTTTAAATTTTCCATTTTTATAATCTTGATCTGTTAAAAATTCATAATTTTGCCCATGAATTGTATAAGAATTATCAGTTCCAGATACTCCTGTATACTCTCTTCCTTGAGTTTTTGAAGCTAAATCGCCTAACCATATTTGTGGTACGGTATTACCGTTATCATCCTTACTCTTTTCATTAATTGTCCAACCAGGAATATTACCGTCGCTATGACCCTTATTAAAATCAGGACCACAATCAATAGAATCAGGATTTATATTTACTTGTGTTTTCACTTCTCTTTCAAACGTACACTTACCTATATCTCCCTCTGTAAAATCCCCATTTCTAATCATCATCGTGTTTGTGAAGTATTCGATAGTGAGTTTACCATCATCAAAGTCATTGACCTTTCCAATTTCCTTATCTTCAACAGCCACTGAACCTAAATAGATATTCCCATCACCATCAATAAATATTGTCTCACCATTATCGAGTTTATGTTCACCTTCTGGAATGTACAGTGTCTCACCGGTAACCCCACCATTTTCCAATTCAAATGACACTTGTCCATCTGAATATAAGTCATTTCCGGGAATTTCCAAATCTGGTGCGACCGTTATTCCATCATTATTCGTATCTGCACTCATCTGTATCATTAAGTCAGATTTCGCAAATAGAAATATGGCGAATGCTACCGCTAAAATAGCTGTTATTCTAAACTTAACACTTTTCATTCTGTTCCCTCCGTTTGTTTTATAGGGAGTAGCCCTATCACTTAAATTTTAAATTCTATTATCCTGTATAAGATTAGACACTATACGTTAAATTTTATAAATTAATGTCGAAATAAATCGCATTCCCCCTTGCTTGCATTAAAAATGTCTAAATAAAGGACATAATTATTTCAATGAAGGAAGTATAACAAACGGCACTCCAAATCATATCTAAAATCTCTCTAATTTAACTCTAATTTGTAAAAACTAGTAAAAATAGATAGAATAACGTCAAAAAACAACCGATTTTGTCGGTTGTTTTGTCGAAGTAGTTTTAAGAGAAGTAAACTAATGATTTTATTATGGCAAACTTTAGGAATATATATTATTTTAATTTCTTATTCGAATAGAATCGTTGTTTCTCTTTTCATCATCAGTTATGTTCTTAATAATAGCAATTCCAATGCCTTTTTATCTTTTTTAATAAAAAGCTGTTAAATTTTTAAAAATATGCCGTGACAATGCACTTTCGACTATTGCTAAAGTAATGGATGTTTTCTATCATAAAATGAAAATAGGGAAAACTAGATTTTATTTCAAAAAAAATGATATTCAGTGAGTAAAAACACCCACTGAATATCATATATAAAATTTGGACTAATTAATATTATCTATCTAGCATATTTTTAAGTCTACAATAGATTGATATTTAATTAGTACGTCGTCTTCTTTGAACAACGAGATACGTCATTGCTCCAGCTGATAATAAGATTATTATGTTTAATATTGTATTAATGTAATTATCACCTGTTTGAGCTAGTTTCGATCCTAGTTTTGTGTATGATGATGCTTTTGCTTCAGCTAATAATCCCGGGAATCCATCGTCATATCCATGCATCGATAAAAATGCGTTGATATAATCTTTTTGGGCTTGACTAAAGTTATTCCATGGATCTTCACCCGTCATGACAGCATTCTTTCTAAAATAGTTTGTAATAGCTGTAATGATGTCGTCCCCATCAGTTAAGTGGTCTTTAATAAATTTGTCCACTTCTGCTTTCTCTTTAGCGGTTAACTTATTGTAAAGGACATTCGTTAAATCTTTCTTATAAGCATCTTGAGCTCCGTCCGCGTTCATATTTTTACGGGTATTTTCCCATTCTTCATCTGTTAATGGAGACCCTTTAACTTGTTCTAATGCACCTTTATACAGATTTTGAATCGCTGTGACTAATGTTTCGCCATCATCAGCTAATTTTGTTGGGTCTTTCTCTTTAGCAATAGCTTCTAGACCTGTAGCAAAAATCCCCTCGTCTGTCACATAGTTTCTTTGTTTTGGATCAAGATTGCTATATTCCTCCATGTAACGGTCTTTAGCAGCTGTTCTTGCTAAGGCTGCCTTTTTTACTTTATCAACTTCATCTGGAGTCTTTGCATCATCAATGGCATCAAGCTCATCATTCAAGCCAGCTTCCAATGTTTTAATTAATTTCTCTTTATCGCTTAAATTATCATTATCTTTAATACCTTTAATGGCTTTACTCGTTCTGTCAATCACTTCTTGTTTCGCATCAATTTTATCCCCTTCAAGTTGACGAATGGACTCAACTTCACCAGCATCTTGTGCACCATCAATTGCTTTTAAATTGCCTGTTAATGGAGCTTTGATGTTTTCGATTAACTTTTTCTTTTCATCAGGAGTTAAGTTTGGATTTTTTTCAATTGCACCAATTGCATTTGATGTTGCTTCAATTAATGCTTTCTTTGCGTCAATTTCACCGATTGCTTTCTCTTTAATGCCATTAACTTCATCTACTTCTTTTGCATCATTAATTGCTTTTATATTCTTTGTTAATGGAGCTCTAATGTTTTCTATTAACTCTTCTTTTTCATCAGGCGTTAAGTTTGGTTTACTTTCAATGACACCAATTGCACGTCCTGTTTCTTCAATCAATTCAGCGATAGCATCAAATTCTTCTTCTGTTAGGCTGTGATCATCGTCCGAATCAGTTGATGTTCCAATCTTTTCTTTGGCATTTTTCGCCTCTTCATCGATCTTGTCTATTAACACCTCTTTTTGTTCATCAGTTAAATTATCATTTCCATCAATCGCCTTTTTTGCTTTTTCAGCACGTTCATAAATATTTCCTTTTGCTTCTTCTACTTTTTCTTTTACGTCTCCATCGGTTGACGTGTCTGTTGTTACATCAATTCCCTTTGGTTCAGATGGTAGTGTTCCTTTACCACCATCTCCTGGTTTACGTGTCTTTACTTCATATTCCTTACCAGGGGCTAGCCCTCCAAATACAACCTTAGTACCTGTCGCTTTTACCCATCCTTGAACAAGTGCACCATCTTCATCAAACACAGCATACTCCTGACCAACAACTGCTGGATCAACAGTAATAGATGTATCATTCCAATCGATACCACCTGGTTTAATTGGGTATGGACCTTCCGTACGTTCTGTATCGACCATATCAACATTATTTTCTGGCACAGACGGAACGATACCAGGAACTGGACCAACCGTAGGGCTAACTTTAGTAATTACTAGTTTTTCCCCAATCCATTCTTCTGGCATGAGAATTCCCGGTTCTTCAGGCTGAGTACCAGTAATTATGACCTGACCACCTGGATTAGTAACCTTGTAGTTACCATTTTCATCAATTGTAACGGTATATTCTTCACCATCTGGCTCTGTTTTAACCTTATAAGTACCTACATCATCTATTCCTGTTAAATACCCATTAGGTGTTACCTCAGTTTCACCAACCGGCTTAAGTTTAGGTTCCAATTTATTTAACTCTTCAATTGCTTTATTAAGTTCTTGATGAGTTGGAAGTGGCTCAGTTCTTTCTAGAACTTTTATTGCATCCTTATATTCTTTAATACTCTCTTCTGTATACATTTCTTCATCAATACCTGGAAATTTATCTTCTGCTTCTGAAATGGCATTGTCTAAATGTGTTTTATCGATTAAAGAAAATCTTACAAAAGTGTCTTGCTCTGAGTTCTCATTATATGTTCCATAATTTGAACTGTATTCCACAACAAAACCTTCAATTAGTTTATACCTGGCTGGCCAATCATTCCATTGACCGTGGTTTCCATCGATATTTGCAACAAATTCATTGCCACCAGAATTACTCGGATTTGCAGAGGTCCAATTATTATAATGCCCACCTACTTCTTTAAATGTTCCAATACTTCCATCTAATTCCCTATATCCCTCGGCAAACTTTGTCCCTTTTTCTGGCCCATTCATCCAAACCCAATTTCCAAAATCATTCACATAGGGACCAAGAAATGTATCGGTACTTAAATTCAAACTATAATGGTTATTAACTCTTTGAACGTCTGCTGCACCCATCCAGGCACTTTCACTAACCATGGAGTGAACAAAAGCATTCTCATCTTTACTCGTAATTGTTAATAAGTAGCCATTAAGTCCTTTATAGGATTTTCCTGCTGCACGATCAAAGGCATCTTTCCAATCTACTGTTCCATCTGTATCCCTTTCATCATCAGTGTATTTTATATATTCATAGTAATGTTGAACATCATCGATTGTTAGGCCTACCACATTTCGTGTTGAGAAAGTGATAATTCGTTCCGCGTTAATAGCTGCATTTGGCTCAAATTTCATGCTATCAACATACGATTGTAAATCTTGACCGCCACTAGTTGAAGTTAGTGTGACTGCATAATATCCTTCAGTATTAGTAGATTTTTTAGTAATCGTAGAACTTATAGGTAAAATCACTTTGTCACCCGTCTGATACCCTTGAATGGTAATCGTTAATTCCTTCGTATTGTCATCAAACTTGGTAAGTTGTTCCTTAAGGTCGATACCAGATAGTTCTTTTCCTCCAGTAATATCAATGCTAGCGGGTGTATTTTCATCAGCACTTGTTGGTAACAATAAATCCGATTTCACGAGCAAAAATGTTAAAAATGCAAATGCCAATATGGCTACTGCTCTAAATTTAAAACTTTTCATTTCCTTACCTCCATAGTATAGGGTTAGACCCTATATTATTTAATTAGCTTTAATTTTCTTAATTATAAAGACCCTTTTCATTCCACAGTTCTCTATCTATTTCACTATTCCGTCCATTCCCTAATACGCTTTATAAAGTCCCCCCCAACTAATGTAAAAACTATTAAAACATATTATATCAACCGACTATCTAGCAAAAATCCTTTCAAACTCTACTAAAAATCTATTTTTAAAAGTTTTTGTCACTTTTTTCGTTTATTTGTAATAAACAGATGAAAAGTGTCAATTTAGATTATATTTAAAAAGATTTTCCAAATAAAAAACAACCAATCTTTCGACTGGTTGCATAATTTATAATCTATTAAAGTACTATTTATCCCTTAATTCTCTCCATGTGTTATACCAAATATCTATTTTTTGGCTTGGTGCTTCTTGAATTTCCCGTCCTAATACTTCCTTCAGACGACTAAAATGGAAATGAACAGCTGAATTCACTTCTTTTTCGGCACTAATTTTCATTAAATAAAAGTAAGCATCTTCTGTTAATGGTGATATCGTACTAATTTCTAGACTTAGTGCTGTTGCCTCATCAAACATTTTTTGTGCATAATACCAAGCAACAAGGTCAAGGGAGACATTCACCCAGAGCATTTGTAGACGATACCGTTCGTTATCTGCCCAATAATAATCATAACCAACTAAATAATCACCTTTATATAATTCAATGACTTTTATAAATTGTTCTAATGAATTTTCATCTAGCCTCGGTAGTGTTGGTAAGGAGAATTCAAATTGCTCAACATCAACTACGGTATGGTTTAATTCTAAACGGTAACTATCAGAATAGGTTGTAATCGAAATATACTTTTCATAAGGTGCTAGTTCTTTTCGAATTATATAAATCGCATTATATAGTTGGGAATAGGCTCTTTTTTCGTCTAAGTCGTCCCATAACAAGTCAATAAGCTCATCTTTACGAACTAATTTTGTCCGAAAATGAAGTAAGTAAATGAATACGTGTTGTGTTTTCGTTAATTTAAATTGCATTAAAACGGGATCTTCTTCTGGTAAATTAAATTGTACTTTATTAAACATCGTAATCTTTAAATTTGCTTCTGACGGTAGGGTTATCGTATTTTGTGTGATTCTCTCAAATGTTTTATCTAATCTTTCTTTCGTTACAGGTTTAACGATATAATCTAATGCATCAACTTCGAAAGCATTGACAGCATATTGGTTATAAGCGGTCACAAAAACAATATGTAAATCTGGATACAATTCATTTAATTGTTTAGCAATGTTAATGCCGTAACCACCAGGTAAATTAATGTCCAAAAATACAACATCTATTAATTCTTCTTCCAGTTTCTCTAATCCATCCAATGGATTTAAATATTTACCGACTATTTCGATATTAGTATATTCATGTAATAAGTCATCTAAGTAGTCTAAAGCGTTTTGTTCATCATCGATTAAAATTACTTTCATCTGTTCACCTCTTAAACCGTAAAATTTAATTGTTTTACATTTCCTTTATAAATCTAACAATAAGGCCTATTAATATTAGTTAAGAATACCTATATGAGTAATGGCTAAATAGAAGGATATCAGACTCGACTCTATTAAATCTCTATTTATTGAAAGATTTAATGAACTATTTTTTCATATGGTAACTTATTCGATTCCTTACCTTTTTGCTTTTTCACGTGTATGATCATTGTGGTACCCTTTTGCAGCTCACTTTCGATCGATAATTTTGTCCCTAACCATTTTTGCAGTCGTTTATCCGTGTTTACAATTCCTATACCGCTATTTTCTGAAAATTGTTGTTGTTGCAGTTTTTCTACCATTTCCTTTGACATCCCTACACCATTATCTTTAACCATAATTTTCACTTCATGATCACTTTC
>DKGO01000067.1 GCA_002453315.1 Caryophanales bacterium UBA6768
ACATATTACCGCAGGTCTTTTCACTAGACATTCTTCTATTGACTTTTTCTTAGGCCATTAAAAAACAATCCGAAACAAACTTCCTTTTCCGACTTCAGATTCTACTTCAATCTTGTGTCCCAATTGGTGTGCTATTTCCCTTACTAAATATAACCCAATTCCTGTTGATTCGCGATGGTTTCTACCATTTTCCCCAGTAAAAAATGCATCAAAAATTCGACGAATGTCCGAATCGGGTATCCCTATCCCATGGTCTTCAATTTCCAAAATTTTATCGTTGTTGTTTTGTTTCAACCGAAGTAAAATTTTTTCACTATCCCCAGCATATTTGACTGCATTTTGTACCAATTGGGTCAACATAAAGTGAAGCCATTTTTCATCCGTTTCTACTTTGGGATTTTCACAGTTGATGAGTACTTCAGGATATACTTGATTTCGGATAAATAAACGTTTATTTTCATGATTCACCTCTCGAATAACTACAGCAACATCGATTAGCTCTATTTGAAAATCCCGATCAAAAGAACGTAGCCGTGCCATATGTAAAATCGTGTTCAAACTACCTTTCATTCTATCTATTTCTTCTCTCATATCAGAAGAATCCGGTTCATCCAATTCATTCGCCATCAATTCAATGACTGATAACGGTGTTTTCATTTGATGCACCCACCGGTCTAACAAAATAAAATGCTCATCCTGCTTATTTTGCAAATTAATGATTTCATTTTCATACAAATTATATTGATTTGTTAAAACACTTTTAAGTGCATCAGATATCGGTGCATTTTCCAATTCCTGCAGTGAATCATCTAAATGATCCATTTTTTCCGACAATCGTTGATAAAATTTTTTACGAGATATCATCATATATAATAAATAAATAACAAGAAAAAAGATTCCAAGAAAAAAGCTATAAAATATAATCGACAGCTCCCGAAATCCTGACAACCAAAAAATACTACCAATCACCGTAAACTGAATGATTTGTACGATAATGAGCGAGAGATGTTCTCGGAAAAATAATTTCATTTTCCCTCCCCTTTCCGGTCCAGTTTACCACGTTATTTTCAATCGATAGCCAACGCCACGAACGGTTTCAAGCGCCTCATTGATCCCAATTTCTGATAACTTTTTCCGCACCCTTGTAACATTGACATTTAACGTATTCTCATCGACAAATGACTGATCATCCCATAATTTTTCTAGCAAATCTTCTCGACCAGCGACCCGAGGGTAACGTGAAAGTAACACCTCCAAAATATCCGCTTCCTTTTTCGTTAACAACGTTATTTTTCCGTTGAAATGTAGCTCAAGTCGCTCGACATATAAAGTTAAACCAGCGTTTTCTAAGATTCTTTCCTGCTGGACAATTGCGTATTCCCCGTAAGCCCGGCGCAATTGACTGTTTATTTTAGCTAGTACTAATTCTGGATGAAAAGGTTTCGTAATAAAATCGTCTCCCCCATTTTCCAACGCCATCACTTGATCCATTTCCCCCGTCCGAGCAGAAATAAAAATAACAGGACAAGTAGACTCCTTGCGAATTTGTCGACACCAATAAAATCCATCATAGCTCGGTAAGTTAATGTCTAACAATACTAACTTCGGTTGGAATCGCTGAAAATCATCAATAATATTTTCAAAATCTGCTACAACGAATGTTTCATAGCCATATTTTTTAATGTCTTTTTCTAAATGGGACGCAATTTTAGGATCATCCTCGACAATCATAATTTTATTCATCAATCATCGCTCCGAATTTTATTTAGTACTAGTATAGCATGTTATACTATGAATAGTTATTTGAGTTAGGAGAGTAATGAAATGATTACAGTACACACCGATGGTGCAACAAATGTAAAAACAAATCAAAGTGGTGCAGGGATTTATATGAAACACAACGGTAAATTTTATTCATATAAAATTCCTTTAGGCGAAATGTCGAATCATAAGGCTGAATTTCATGCTGTCATTCATGCTTTAACGAAATGTAATGAACAATTTCCTAATGAAATACTCGCCTTTCAAACAGACTCAAAAATTGTCGTCGAATCAATTGAGAAAAACTTTGTTAGAAATAGGGATTTTCAACCACTTCTTGAACAAATTAACGACTTAAGTGCTAGGCACCCACATTTTTTTATTAAATGGATTCCAAGCAAGGAAAATTTCCATGCCGATCAATTAGCCAAAAGAGCGATTTACCTAAACAAAGGGTGAATGCATGTTAGTTTTTTTAAAAAATGGAGGATTATGTTAAAAATACCGAATAAGATTTTCTGAAAATTTTATCATGATCAAAGGGTGACATTTGTTATGAAGAAAGATGTAATTTTTATCTTCATATTAATTACCATGATGATGGCAGGTTGAAAATGGAAGCGCTTTAGTGTTATAATAATGATAATTTTAAAAAAGGATGAGGTGGTTAAGAGACATGATAAGTTTTTTACAAGGGAGGAATACATATATTTAATAAACCAAGAAAACCTCGCAAGTTACAGATTTATGAAGCATTATCCCCTAGATTTATCTTAATCGAAGCATTAAAAAAGGATTTTTCAAGACTATCCCAAGGGTATAAAGGTGAATGTTATGTAGCATCTTTGTTAGATAAAGAAACCCGGGAAAAAGTTAATCCTATTTTCGATTTAGAATTAACTATTGAAGGTAACGAATGTCAACTCGATCTCCTCTTATTTCATCAGCATGAATTGTATCATCTTGAAATTAAGTATTTCGAAGGCGAGTACAGTTACAATAATGACCGATGGTATTTAACCCGTCACAGAAAAGAAGTTAGCAATCCTGTCCATCAACTTTATCGTGCTCAGCGATTATTACAAGCATTTCTTCAACAACACCAACTGAAAATTCCAGTTAAATCATTAGTAGTTTTTGCCAATCCCCATTTCCATTTATATCACGCTCAAGAAAATATGCCGATTATTTTTCCAGGACAATTACCTCGTTTCATACAAAATTTATCTAATGGAGGTTCTCTTTTTGAAAAAGTTCGAAATAAGCTAATTCAATCACATTCACCAATTTTAAGAGAAAAAAATGACCCTGTCTATGAATGGGGCCAATTACGGAAGGGATTATTTTGTTTAAACGGAGATTGTCATCAACAGTTACAACGGTCTGGACGACATTATTTACTTTGTCCATCGTGTCAGGGACAACATTCGTTGGAAGAATGTTTGCTTATGGCTGTGAAGGATTTCAGTGTGTTGTTTCCAAAAGAAAAAATTACCGTGTCTACCATTTCTAAATGGCTTGATGGAGAAGTGTCAAGGAATTTCATTTATACCATTTTAAGAGATAAATTAAAATTAGTTATCAACGGAACAAAAAGTTACTATACCTTTTAGATTTCTCGGATTTCCTATTAATGGTTATTAGGTTAAAATTTATCCCGTTCCTCATTTAAAATTATATTTTTGAAATCTTTTAGAGGAGCTAGACACTCCAGCTCACTTGAAAATACGGATTTCTCATTTTTCAGAGGAGTTAGACACTCCAGCACACTTGAAAATATGGATTTCACATTTTTCAGAAGGGCTAGACACCCTAGCACACTTGAAAATACGGATTTCTCATTTTTTAGAGGGGCTAGACACCCTAGCACACTTGAA
>DKGO01000064.1 GCA_002453315.1 Caryophanales bacterium UBA6768
GGCTTCAGCTAACTTGGTAAAGGACATCACTTTACGAAGTGGATCTTTAGCTCAAGCTTTCCCACAGAAGTCTCGTACTTTTTATCAATAATACTAACATTTCAACATTAAACTTTAACAGAGTCTTTTAATAAAATACTTGATTTGCCTTTATCATAGCGCATGAACGTTAAATTTAGGTTAAGAGGTAGTCCAAATAATCGTTTATGAGAAATTAAAACACTTTCAGAACTTATTTAATGGGTTCAGTCTTGGAGTACAAAAAGATAATTAACATTATAACTTTATACAAGGTGCATTATGGAAGGAAAATTGATACAAGAGCCCTTTATATAAAAAATTATTGTGTAAATGAGGTGGCTGAAGTAATGTAGACTTTGTAGTTGTGCTTAATTTACCTGTATAGGCCATCCCGTTGCCCATATAATATATTGTCCCATGCTAAACGTCGGTCTATTTCCGCTGTCAATCGCTCCCACACACAATATAAATAACCAAGTAAATTCTTCACCTTGCGCATTTTGTATAAACGAATAACATTGTAGAAGGCGTCAACATATTCTTCCTCATAATCTTCGATTAAAATGGTTGGGTTAATTTTCCTTTTTGCCCGTAATAAAATGCCATACACTTCAAACATTGTTTTTCCATCAAAAAATGGGGACAAGGCCTGATAGATTGGATGGGGGATTGAATTTTTGAGTCCGCGTTTGACGAAGTCCACCGTCTCATATGTATTATTATCTAATTCATTAATAGTTTTATTAGTAGTTTCTTTCCTGTGACTTCCGCTTGTGACAGTTGCCCGTGACTTATTAGTGTGTTTGATTTGATGTGGCTGAATGACAATGATATTTGCACCACGACTATGGTCACCTTTATTTCTGCGTGTTTCATATTGTTTGATAATACCAGCCTCCTCCAGTCGATGGCATGAACGAATTGCCGTCCGCCGTGATTTAAATCCAGCCTCGTTTGCTATTTTTCTCTTACTAAGGAAGCATACACCAACATATTTACAGGCATATTTGCTGATAACTTCTAGGATTCGTTTGTCGGTTTCAAGCAATGAAAATTTCTGCCGATATTTGTTCAAACAGTCGTTCATTTCTTTGATTGAGTCAAATGTACTAAGATTCTGTAATTCAGCCTTGTCAAATGATAAAAAAGTCATTCATCCATCCTCCTATGAAAAGTATCTTTACATTACTATCGAAAGAAATGGATGGATGGTGGTACTTGATAAGGGTTTTGTCTGAATTACCGATGCAAGGAAAAACCCAGGTTAGGATTCCGATATGTGAAGTTGCTTCACCTTCTAAAATATTAACTTTTTCCCTATATAACCCCTTGGGTAAAGACACATTTTGTTAATTGTGACATATGATGAGTTAATGAAAATGTTTAGAGGAGTGTTCTAATGTTCATACATGTCGTTAGCTCGGGTGAAACGCTTTGGCTAATTGCAAACAGATACGCTGTAAATATCAATTTAATCAGCCAAATAAATGGGCTACCAAATCCGAATCAACTATTGGTTGGTCAGGCGTTAATTATCCCTACCCCTGGAACCTTTCACACGGTTAGAAGTGGTGAATCTTTATGGTCTATTTCGCAACTATATAGTGTTCCGATTGATTCCATTATACAAGCCAATCAAATAACGAACCCTAATATTCTTTATCCAGGCAACAGAATATTTATTCCACCCATTACACACGTTGTGCAGCCTGGGGAGACACTTCAACAAATTTCCGAGCGCTATAATACTACAGCTCAAGCAATTCTTAGTGAAAATCATATTGAAAACCCAAACATGATTTTCCCTGGATTACTCTTAACTATTCCAAGAGAAAAACCTACAACTGAAGTAAATGCTTATACGTATCAAACGAGTGAAGATGCGGTTAATACACTGAATGAAATTGGTCATCTATTAACTTATTTTAGTCCATTTGCTTATATGATTAGGGAAGACGGGACATTACAAGCCTTAGATGATACAGAAATGATAGATGCAGCAATTGCACAAGATGCCATGCCGATGCTTTCCATCACCAATTTCACCTCTACTTCCGCGGGATCAAATTTAGCTCACATCATATTGGATAGTGTGGAATTAAGTGAAAAGGTAATTAACAATGCGATTCAAGTAATGGATGAAAAAGGCTATCAAGCATTGAACATTGATTTTGAGAATGTATTACCAGAAGATCGTGAAAACTATAATCGTTTCCTACAATTAGCTGTTGACCGTCTACACCCAAGGGGTTATTTAGTGTCAACAGCACTTGCGCCAAAAACGAGTGCAACCCAAAGTGGTTTATTATATGAAGCACATGATTATGAGGCACATGGTAGAATAGCAGATTTCGTTGTACTTATGACATATGAATGGGGTTATCGACTTGGACCACCGCAAGCTATCTCTCCAGTTAATCAAGTCAGAAGGGTTGTAGAATATGCTTTGTCAGTCATTCCGGCAGAAAAAATATTTTTAGGTTTCCAGATTTACGCACGGGATTGGCTCATCCCGCATGTTCAGGGCCAAGAAGCTGAAACATTTAGTCCCCAAGAAGCAATCAGAAGGGCGGTAAAATTTGGAGCAGAGATTCAGTATGATGTGACGGCACAATCACCATTTTTCCGCTATGTTGATGAGCAAGGCCGTAGTCATGAAGTGTGGTTTGAAGATGCTAGAAGTGCACAGGCTAAGTTTGATTTAGTCAAAGAATTTGGCCTTCGGGGTGTCAGCTATTGGGCACTTGGCTATCCATTTCCGCAAAACTGGGAATTGTTGCAAGATAACTTTAATGTGAAAAAGTTGCTATAGAAAATGTTTAGCTTCTTCAATTTCCTGTGAAAATATTCTATTTCAACCAGTGATGTAACGTTAAATAACTAGGTAAATGTGGGGTAGCCCGACTTTTAAGGGGAAAAAATAAAATAATCATTTAAATGACATACCAATATCCGAAACTAATTGGTATGTTATTTTTTGATAAAATGTCAATAATTTTATAAATTACGTTACTCTACGGTGATTAATACTTATTCTCTTATACATATGTCCCTTAATTAATATCATTGTTTTGATTGAAAAGTCTAGTACCTCTGCCTTGCGATATTTTTTCCATGATTAAATCAGTGACTTCGCTTATATTTGTTTCTCTAATATCAATATAACCCGTTGTTGGTAAAAGACCTGGGATTTCTGTATCATCCAGTCTTAAGGGCAAAATATATTCATGTTTTTCTTTAAAATCTTTCGCCTGTGCTATTTTCCGTTCTAGGTTCGGCCAATGTTCGTTAGCGTAATTTTCTGAAACCACCATCAAACAATATTTTGCCCTTTTCCCGTATATCTCGCCAAAATAAGTATACAAATCTTTTCCCCACAATTTCCCCCTCTCGAAATTATCATAAAAGACTTTCTTACCTAGTTTAGCTAGTTCCTCTGCTATTTCTTTTGCTATTTTCCTATCCTTGCCTGCAAATGAAATTGCTATATCATAATACTTTTTATTGGAAGGCGACAATTCCCATTTTATATCATCATTCTTAACCCATAAATGTTCACTATAAATACCAACTATGTGGGACAATGTATTAAATGGAGTATGCAATCTAACTTCTGTAAATGTTGAATTATCATATAAAGGGAATTCAGTATCGTGAATGTCAAGGACAGATAAAATAATATCCCATTCGTTTATTTCTGAACGAGTATCCTGCTCGGCATATTTCATGCATTTATTTATTTACAGATTTCGATAATTACTCCATTCTTCCACTGAATAATTAATAACAAAGTAATCATCGTTATGTTCTAATTCACTAAGATTGTCCAAGTGCTTTTCCAGAAATTCAATCGCTAATATAGTGTTTCCGCCATATTTGTCAATAAGTTCCTTAAACTCAGGACACATCTTGATTAATGGTAATAATAAGTCCGATGATGCAAAAAAAGGTATATTTAGTTCATAAAAAAGTTCTTCAGCCTCCATCAAAATATTTAAAGATTTACTGTTAATACAAAAACTTTTTTTGGTTATATAATTATATTAGGTCATCTTTTACACCTGCAATAATAGACTCCAAGCTATCCCCTCTCTCCAAAATTAGTTTCTATAACAATTATAACAGGAATATTTTGCAAATTGCATAAGAATTTTATTACTAAGGCAAAACCTCACTCACATATAAGATAAAATAAACAGTACCACTTAATTTTGTAGACGTAATCTTTATACTATAGTGGTTTAGTCGTTTATTATCCTTTATAAGCAATATTTTCTAACATATTTAGGTAGTCATCATAATTTTCCTTTTTATAAAACTGGGTCAGACGCACGTGTAATTTCCAATTACACCATGGAAGATGAAAATCTTTGATTTACAGGGTAGACATTAATGTTCTTAAGCCTTTTACGTTTTATTATTTGCTATATATTAATCAAATATTGCACCATCAATTAAAAACTTCAAATATAATTGTTTGTTTCTTAATAAGGAATTGTCTTTCAATATTTCAGTAGTGGCTTCAGTATTCTGCTTAATCATTGCAAAAACTTCATCAAAACTATTTGATGATGTCCTGTCAACAGCAAAAATCGCTCCATTTACTGTATACTTTAAATATGAATTCAAGTGTCTAACCAGTAATTCCAAATTTTGATTTTCATGATATGCTGAATGAACAATAGAATTCCGAACCCGATACATCCTTTGCAAATGCCAGCTAACCCTTTGGGAGTGGTTTTTTATTTTTTTGCTGACATTATCTGGTTTACTAAGCAGTTTGATTAATTGTTTTAATCTATAATTTAAAAGAGTGTTAATATCTTCACACTCCCGTATAATTTTACCTATTTTATCACTATCTAAGATATTTGTAATAAACTTTTCTATATCCTTACGATTGTTTCCAGTAAAATTAAAATATTCTTCAATTGGGATCCTACATCTTTTACAATCAGCGAGAAAGTATCTAACTAAATTATAAATATAACCATTTGAAACAGAAGAAGATACATTGCTTTCAATTTTGTTGAAATCACCTTCATCATCATCATATTTTTCGGTTTTAGCAAAAGATTCCAAGGCAACCCAAATGCTTAGAAAACATGATTCTGCGGAGGGAGACTCCTCTGCTTGCCTACTGTATCTAAAAACCCTTTGCATATAAAATTGAAGATTTGAAGGGAGCCGATTGGCGTATTTTAGTGGTTTTTCTAAAGGGACAGGGGCTAAAATACTTTTAAATTCGGGCAAATTGATATTTGGTTTGTATTCGTTTGTTTCGGATGAAATAATAATTGCTTTATCTACTAGGGGTATTTTAAATCCGTAAAATCTTAAGATATCTTCCTTATGAACTATCCTTTGTACATACCCCCTAATTGCTGAGTTCCATTCATAAGCCTCTACCATATCTACAAAATAATTAGCCTGAATAGATATTCTTTCTGATAGATCATAAATTGAACCAAATTCATTAAGTATTTGCTACCCATTTGTAATATTTAATCCGATCAACTCCGATACACGACGGAACTCATCACCCATTTCATTTCTTATTCTGATTATACAAGAAAATTGTTCTTTCTTTTTCAGGAATCCTGATAATAAATTTCTCAAATATCCTTCTTTATATAATTTATCTTTACTAACACTTGTGTATAAGGTATTAGTAGACCATCCCCTATGTATTAATTCACTTATCAGGCAATTCAGTAGATTGTCAATCAATTCAAAATTATCCCTATCTAATTCTTTACCTAAATCCGTTACAAGCCATTTTATATAACGCCTGTCTATATGCTTTATAATATAATTTAGTTGTAAAGATAATTTGTTTATCTCCTTAATTTGATTAGGGGTGTTTTTAAGTGACTTCTTTAAAATTTCAAAATACTGTGGACTATGTTTTTTAATCACAGGATCTTTAAAGAGAATTTCTCTTGTTTCATTTACAATACTTCTTAGGTGCCATTTTTTTGTGTCTCTGCTTATAACGGCTTTACACGTTCTGTATAACTCATTTAAAATAATATGTAAATTCATTGCATTTACATGATGATTATCATATGTAGAATGGTCAAGTAATTCCCACCATCGTTGAACAAAAAAGATTTTCCCCTTATTCAATTTTTCCTTGGGATCTACTGATTTATTATTATATTTTATATCCATTTCTCCACCCCGTAATTAAAAAAGTTGACATTCAAAAATATATATATATAATATGTATTGCTAGCAATATGATTGCATATACTAATACTGAGTTCAATGGAGTTCCATTACGGATTCGAGAACAGTGTTCCGACCTAATGTGCAACTCCTTTATATTTTCCAACCCATTTCCTTTCAAACTTGAATTGGGGTCAGACGCACATATAATTTCCAATTACACCATAACCATAAAGGATGAAATTCTTCGACTTTCGGGATAGACTCGCATTATTTAATCTTGGTTTGATGATATTGTTGAATACAATTTTCTGCTGAAGGCGTAAACTTAAGTATCATTTCAATGAAATCCGTTATAACCTCGATACTAGCAATGGGCTTGTAGAGCGGTTAAAATCATTTTTGACAAAGATACGTATTAAGGGAGAGTTGAGTTGTCTTGTATTAAGAATTCCAAAGCATTTTTTCAACAAGTTTTAAAAGGGTTGCCATAACCGCATCCTTATTTTCTACGGGGTAAAAGGATTTATAGTCCTGGATTATACTTTTTTATAGCAAATAGAATATCTGTTAATTTCTCTTTAAATAATTTTGTCTGTCCTGTACCTCCAAGTCCCTTACATATTCTAAAGACTTACTTTTATCAAAATTAATCACTTGACCTTCCTTCAACAACATAAACTTCCACCTTTCAGATATAAAAAATGTAAGCCATCATAAAGAGTTGTACCCAAAAAATTGGAAGTGACTGACATCTGCTATTAAAATCCATAAATACTTTTGCTCATTGAAAAAATCAAAATATTTACATGCTTCTTCATCGAATATCCCCACTGTCAATATACCCTCTTTTCTAAGTTAGGGCTCAAAAGTAATAGTTTACAAGTTGCATCTATTATATCATAAGTAATCCATTTTATGGATTCGGGTTTTTCAATAAATGTTGTATTTGGGATAAAAGTTTGCTGATTTCTTTTTCAATATTAAAAAATATTATGTATCTATTAGAACAGTATTTTTGGTATATTAGTAGTATATAAGAGGCACCCAAGGGGGAACTGAAATTTTAAAAATAGGTTTGGCTGATTCCTATTTGGAAACAGGTTTCAAAGGTTCGAGCACGGGACCCTCTATATTAAAACAAACTGTGGATAAATTAATTGAATTATACAACAGTTGGAAGTAGTCCAAAGGCGTTATTCTCTTCAAAAATGGATAAAGTCTGAAGAGAATGGCGGGAAATATATAAGTTCTAAATTAAAAAAGTCATTTACTTATGATACGGTTCTCTGTACTGCACTCACTGGGAAACTATCGTCTAAAAAAAGAGGTGGCGGAGGGGAAGGAATATTTCCTTCCTCAAACCACAACGTTATTGACTTAATTGATTCTCTATCTTTATTCATTTCAATTTTTTTGATAAGAGAGCGTAATAATACTTTACGAGTTGGATTGTCCGCAATTTCGTATAGTTTGTCAAAGTCCTTTAATGCTGTCAAAATTAACTCCTTATCGATATCCATAGTAGGTGAATTGTTTTTAATATAGACATTATATTCTTCAATCCTCTTTTCCAGTTCCTCTCTTTCACCAACTGTTTGAAATAACATTAGGTTGTAGTTTTTCTCTTTATCTTTGTTGTTTTCTTTAATGGCTTGTCTTGCACGTTTTAAAAGATCCGCTTCTTCTTCTAATTTTCTCCTTAATTCCTCGTTCATGAATTTTAACTCATTGTTATAAAATTGTATCTCTTCGGTTCGGTCTTGTTCAAGGTTATTGCAAATACCTTCAACTAGGTTTGGAGAAGCAATTAACATTTTAATTTTTTTAAGTACCTTTGCTTCAATTTCTTCCTTGACTACTAAATTTGATTTACATGCTGCAAGACCTCTTTGATGGAAATTTTGACATTGATAATATAAGTAATACGAATCGTCAGACTTCTTGGTTTTAGACATTACCATACCTTTTCCACATTGTGGACATTTTAAAATACCAGACAAAACAAATTCACCTTTGAAATTACTAGTTGATCTAGAATACTTTTTCTGTTCTTCAGCAATTTCTTGAACTCTTCTCCATAAAGTGCTATCTATAATTGCCTCATGTTTACCTGGTATTAATGTAACGTCTTCCTGTCTTCCACTTCTTCTTTTTTCGCTCCAATTTCTATGTAGCCCCCATCTTATAAACCCTGTGTACGTGGGATTTTCAAGTATGGTTTTAATGCTATTAATTCCAAAAGGATTTCCCTTTTTAGTTTTAAACCCCTTTGCATTAATATGGTTTACGATACTTTTATAGCCATGACCCAATGCTCTTAACTCAAATATTTCTTTTACAATATTACTTTCATGTTCATTAACAATTAAAGTTCCATCTGCATTGTCATACCCTAAAATTCTACCTCCATTCCATTTTCCCTTCTCAGCCCTTTTTTGCATACCACTATTAACTCTTTCAATAATTTGAGTTCTTTCATATTCAGCAAATGTTCCCAACAATGAAATAAACATGTGACCATTCGGTGTAGAACTGTCAATATCACAGGTACTTACTAGCAACTTTTTATCAAATGGGTCTAAATAATTATTAATTAAACTAAGGACTTGTTCGTTATTTCTTGAAAGCCTATCTACTTTCCATACAGCAATTACATCAAACTTGCTTAAGTTTCTAATTAATCTCTGGATATTAGGTCGATCGAAGTTTTTCCCAGAATATCCATCATCAATAAATACCTCTACATTAGAATCGGAATATCCTTTACTATTTAGGTAAGTTTTTAGTTGCTCTACTTGGCTATCTAATGAGAATCCCATTGTTTGTTCTTCAGTTGAAACACGAGCGTAAATAGCAGCATTTTTATTCATTATAAAATCCTCCCTTTATCACTAGCGTTGCATAAATATAGTTTAATTATTCAGTAAATATACTTTTCCTAATTACGACAAAAAGTTAAAGCTTTAATAAAAGGTGTCCTGTCCATTTGGAAAAAATATACAGTTATACTTTTAGCGGCAACAACTTTATATGTACTTACGGACTCGCTCTATTGTCGAATCTGCGTATCCAAATATAAGCAGGTTTCCAGAGTGATGCTTTTAACCAACGACTAATTCGGAGTAAGGATTTCTTACTTTTCATCTCTAGTTGGATTAGAACATTTAGACAATAAGTGATGAGTGCAAGATAGATTTGGTTTTGAATTGCTATTTCACTCATGCCATAAAAGTGTTTGATTTTCACATGCTGTTTGAGCCACTTGAAAAATAACTCAATAGCCCAACGCTGACGGTAAATATCACTTATTTCATCAGCATCTAAATCAAATCGATTCGTAATTAAACGCAGAATGTTTCCTTTCGTATCTTCAACTTCAAGTAGGCGAAATACATTCTCTGTACGATTTTGAGGCGAACCGATGAAAACCATCTTATCGGATAAAACAGTAGAATTCTCTGGTAAGGAAAAAGTTTCTACTTCACGAATGACGGCATTTTTCTTCAGTCTTGATACAAAGAAAAAAGCGTCATCTGTCATTCGATCAAAACGTTCATAATCAACATATCCGCGATCAAATACGTACATGGCTTCCTTATCATCTACTAGGATTTCCAGTTGATTTCTGTCATGTTCTTTGGCTGTTGTAATTACTGCTTTATCTGGATATACTGTTTCTTTATTCATAAACACAAGTCGCAAATGTAACTTAACGCCTGCTATTGTTTTACGAAATTTTGCCCACTTATGATTCGTTAAGTTTAATGGAAGCGTACTAGAATCAATGATTTTAAGTGGCATATACTTCCCGTTTTTAAAGTGAATTCCTTTTATTTGGTACACAAGTTCTAAGAATAATCGGGAAAGGATACCTGGATTCACTTCATTATTTTTCCTGGATAGCTGAGATTTACTAATTGATTCAAATCCTAAGACTTTTTGGAGACCATCATCAATTAGTGCATCGCTCATTGCCTCTAAACTTTCAAATCCTTGTAATTGAGCAAGTAACATTAGCTTTATGTAGCTATCTGTTGTGAGCTTTTTCGTATAGTAATCCTGTTTACTTTCTTTAACTTGTTCAAAAAGTATTTTTGTATTTATAGGGGTTATCCATTTACCAAATGATGTTTTTAGTGTATTCTTGTCCATATGCGTATCCTTTACTATTGGATTTGGACAGGGAATCACCTGTACTTCCATTGTAAAGGATTTTTTGTTTTATAAACAATTACTTTTTGAACATACTTAGTATTTTGAACTATCAAGATTAATTAATGCAACGCTAGTGTCCCTTTATATTTAAATTATTTTTATCTGATTCCAAATTTCATTTGGTACAATTCCATCATGATGAAACGGTAGAATAACTTCTTTATAATCCTTTGTTGATATAGTTTATAAATGGCCAGCATAAAAAATGTTATGAAGTATTGATTTAACCTTGATAGGAGTAAATTTGTAAGGGTGGCTTGGGAAATTTTCACTGTTATTTATTTCTTTGCTAACTTTATGGTAAGACTTATATAAAAGAAACAGTCTGTATATTTCTCTTATCAGCATTGCCTCATCTTCAGGAGCAATAATAGAAACGCTCCTAGTGACTGAATAACCAAATGGAACATTGATTGATTTTTGATTATTGGTAATTCCTTTTAAAATACCACTCATGATACCCCTCCATTTTTGTTTTGTATTAGTTAGGGGTGGCAATAAAGCCACCTTTTATTTCATCTTCTTCTCTGCATACAATTTCACAAGTTTCGCTAGCGTTTCAATTAGTTCTTGTCTTTTAATTTCCTCAGTTGTAGGTAAAACTAATTCTTTGGATTTTGATAATAAACTCAAAACACTACACCTCCAGTAATTCCTCTGGGTAAAGTGTTTTTGTAATCAGTATTTTAATGGAGTATTAGAACGATGAAATTCTTCTAATACAAAGGTTTTGATGTTGTTTTTTTATGTAACTTCACTAGAGTGTTATTTTTAAAATTTTTGTTGAATGATGTTATATCAATTAAAAAAGTGAAATCGCTTGTTACTATAAAAATGTTTTTGGTATTAGTTAACCATAATTACCTTTATTGAAAAAACCTCATTATTGCCGGATTTAACTTAAAAGAAGCGAATTTTAAGGAAAATAATTAAATGCTGCGAATAATCTCTTTTATTCGGTTTTATTCGGCAATATATTAAATTCGATAATAGTTAAACTTACTAGTTACTCTACCTTTAAAGTTAAAACTGGTACATTATTCAATACCAAAATGGTATTTTATTTTGTTCCATAACCCTTATTCCCCTTTATTATCCAGTCATCATAATTAATAAAAGCGATGAACCATTATAATAGTTATTAATAATTAAAAAGATTAGTAGATATTATAAGTGTTATTAAAACTACCCCTAAATTACTTTTACTGGTTTAGGTCCTTTGACAACACCACTTGGAGTTAATAACTCAAGAAAAGTAATGTACTCATTCCTAACAAACTCATTTTTCCCTAAAGACGTTATATCGTTCATTACTACTTTCCCTACCTTTCCTTCTAATGCCATTGTGAGTAGCACATGACGATTACACTTTATTCCAGAATGATCAACTACAATGTAAACCCATTTGTTTAGACCATCATGGTAATCGCAAAAATCTTGCAGACGTTCACCATGTTTAATATCTTGTTCCGAAAGATTGTTCCCACTTGGCTCATAAACATAAACTATTACATTTCCCATTAGACACCCTCCTAGGCATTCCCATTTATGTAATAAATCCCTGTAAATAAATATTCCTCATGTTGCTTATAATCTGTTCTAAATAAAATTGTGTTAATTTAATCTGTCACTCTGTATCCTCTATTTCTTAAAATTTCAATTAGACCATGTTCCATTTTAATAAAATGCATATGTGCTTTTTCGCGTAATTCATCTGCTTCACTTTCAAAGTAATTATTTTGATTAACCCATTCCAAACTTTTAATGAAAACTTTAATGTAATTCGCGCTAATTTCATTTTTATTACAAAAGTTACAAATTTTCCTCAGAGTAATCCCCTTTCTTCCCCAAAATCTAGACTCATCTACGTAGAGATGATTTTCATATTCAAAAAAGTAATTAATAGTTTCTCCAGCACTTTTTATATAAATTATTTCTTCATTCTTAAAATCGTTTTGTTTCCATAAAGAATATAAATACCAACCTAATGGCTTTAGTCCACAAGCAGATATACCCTCTTCGTTACGAAACATTTCATTTAGCACTTCTAACTCTGTTGATGTCCACACCCGAATCCCCTCCTAAAAGTTATATTCTTCATAATCGATTGCAAATTCTCTAATATAATCACTGAACCAAATCAATTCTTCCTTCTTTATTCTCCAAATAATTAACTTTGATAAATTGAAAAAATGGCTAAAGTCATCATTAAACAAGAATATTAAATCAATTCTCTTATTTTTATTGTTAACTTTATAGATTTTTTTCCATAAATCGGTTGGTTTATTATTTGTCGTTACTCCTGCTTCATATAATTCATTTGATATACCATGAATCCCATTTTTTAATTGTCTTCCACACCCTAAAAGTACTAATCCTTCTGAAGTAGGACCATCTTTTGCGGATATTTCATTGAGATTTAAAAAATTACTCTTTTTAATGTTCAAAGTTTTACCCTCCTGCACTTACCCAAATAGGATAATTAAAATAAATTTTATCCCCTTTTGGTAATTGATTATATATAGGATATCGCATTAATTATTTTTTGTAAATACCTAAAAGGGATATTTTTAAAAAAACTTTGCCTATTTAGGGTGAATGAGGGTATAATATATTTAATATAATCTATTTACGGAGGGATAAAATGAGTACAGATAGAGTAATGATTGGGGATCGTTTAAAAAAACTAATAGAAGAAAATGGTATGGATATTTCCAAAGGCTCATTAATGGAGAGTTATGGATTTAATAAATCAAACATAGATAAATATTTAAACAACTATAGAAGACCAAACTTAGAAGATATAATTAAATTGGCTGTTATATTTAATACATCCGTTGATTACTTAGTTCAAAATAGTGATTATATTTTAGATACTTGGGATCCAGCCTTCATAGATGAATTTATTGATTATGCCTCTGAAAAAATGGAAAATCACTTTAAAGATAGACAAAGAATAACTTTACCTAATAGCGATAAAATTTACTCAATTTTATTTGGGTTAACCCATTTTCTGATATCTGGAGAGAAAACATTTGAAGATTTTTCACAGAATGAAAAAGAAAGACAAAAGCAAATTATTGACTACATTATTAATATTTATTACGGGTTAATAAGAATGAGTAAACAAGATAATTTTAATATTAATGAATTCAAAGGCATATTAGGTGGGATTTCTGACTTTATTGATGGGGAATATAGTTTTAAACACACATCTATTATAGATTTTTTAGAGAAGAAAGAAGATATTACGGAATCCGAAAAAATTGAAATTATAAAATCATATATTCATTTAAATATGGCTAATAGTCAAAAGGCACTCAATTTATTGGAAGACTTAACCGAGTTAAAAAAGTAATTTAGTAGGGCTGAAGTAATTTCAGCCCATTTTAATGTTTTCAAAATAAAAACGCCCATAATATAGGGCGTATTAGACCTAGAATTCTGTTATCCTTAAAGCACTATGCAATTCTTGGATTGACGGGGTAACGTATATTCGTGTGGTTTCAATACTGCTATGTCCAGCAAGTTCAGCGATGGATTGAATATTTACACCTTGTTCTGCTAACTGTTTGCAATAAGTGTGGCGCAGTGAATGGGGAGTTATTTGTATTCCTAGTTGATCGCTGTAGTTCT
The DNA here is from genome assembly GCA_002453315.1 of Caryophanales bacterium UBA6768. Next base: position 14,047 of record DKGO01000064.1, read on the forward strand.
TAAATATATGCTGTATGGCTCTTGGAGACATACGATTACTTTTACTACTTACTAGCAAATATTCTGATTCCTTATCCCGCTCTTTTAACCACGTATCAATTGCTCCCTTTGTATTGTCTGTTAAAGGCACAATTCTGTGTTTATTTCCTTTACCTTTCAGATTGATAATATTTCTTTGAAAGTCCACATCGAAAACCTTAACATTACACATTTCCTGTACACGAAGCCCTAAATTTACTGCTAAATACACAATTGTTTGATGAAGCATTCCTTTTGTAAAACTTTGTTTTTTTGTCAGTTCAATTGCATGTAGCAGTTTTCCTACTTCTCTTCTGGTTAGCCAGCGAATATTGTTCTGCTTCTGTATTTTGTTTAATTTAATGTCTTTGGAAATATTGATACTTGTTGAGCCAACAGTGATTAAAAACTCTGACCATCGTATTAATGAAACTAATCTGCGATTTACTGTTGCAGGAGCAAAAGTGGGAACTGACTTAAGTTGACTAGCATAATCTTTTAGGTCTGTTGAAGTTAGAGAAGAAATTAAGTAGGGAGGTTCGGTTCTTTGTTTAATCCATGAATGAAAATGATTGATATCCTGAGAGTAACTTTTGATAGTGTTTAAACTCTTCTCTTTTTCCAAAAGATAACTTTTAAACTCTTCGATTGACTGCTGTATTGTGACTGGACTATTATTAATAAGTTTTTCCATAACTTTATCCTCCTCACAATATTATGCGACAAAAATAGCATTTCCTTTTTAGGTATTATACGACAATAAATATGTTGAAATTAAGCAATATTGTCGTATAAAACATATTATGTGACAACAAATTGATAAGGCCAAAAATCTTTTATAAAAAAGAGGCGGGAGAAAGGATGAAAGCCCGCCATTACAAAACCCTAAATTTATATAAATCCCTCTTGTCATTTGAAGGATTATATCACAGAAATAAATTCACCAATTTCAATTTTTTCATCAGAGTGCAAATCTTGTTTTAAAAAGGTAAATTCCATAACATATTGCTTACAAACATCTGCCAGTTCCTTTAAATCTTCCCAACCATTTAATTCATGAAGATCATAAATCACAACACGGTCATACATCCAATCGCATTTCATCTCCAATACTTGTTCCAGCAGCCGAATATCTGCTAGTTGTATCAGGTCAACTTCTTTACCATCGCCACGAGTGAGTATTCTTATAACAGTCAGTTTATAATCAGGGTTAGCAATATCTAATGTTATTCCCAATGACCTCATACAAAGCACCTCCAGAATGATTAATGGAAAGAATTATTGTTTTGTTTTTAGCAGTCGTTAAAGTAATCAATACTTTTTATTGTAAATAAAACAGAAAGAAGAGTTGCCAATCCACAAAGTAATGCAACTTGAATTCCAAATCCAAAATAGAAGGCAAGAAATATTATTGTAATAACCAAAGTGGCCCAAATAATAGGCATATAATAACGTTCTAATACTTTATAATAGAATATTCCAACCATAACAAATAAGGACATATAATAAAGGACATAGTCTATCATTTTGATATCAGTAAAAATAAAAACTGGAATGAAGAAAACCACCATAGTTAAAGCCCCAACTAAATATAAGACTGCTATTATTTTTAAGTCCTTCATTATCGAAACCCTCCTATACATAATTATAACGCGTATTTATTGTATTGGCAGCGTGCAATAGCAAACTATTATCCCATAAGCAGCAAATTGAAATAGAAAAAGAGATAGAATTTGATCTATCCCTCATTAGGTGTTAATGGTGCTGTTTATTTACCACGCTGTATCATTAATGCCTCTAAAATGAAATCATGTTCTTCCTCATTCATATAAATTACTTGTCCGCTTTCCAAGATAATCTGGATGGGAAAATCTTTTTCTTTCTTATCAATTTCAATCTCAACAAACTCTTTTTCTAATGTTGCTAAGATAATGTTGTTCAGACTTTCTATATAAAAATTTTGTAGTATAAGATTAAATTCCCTTTTTCCTAAGATGTAATGATAAAATGTATTATTATCAATAAACAAAAACAAGATAACTCTGTCATTATCCCGCTCAAATAATACACCTTCTGCGGATTCAAATTGATCATTGATATTTATTAATTCTTCTACTGTAAATTCCATTGTTACCAACCTCCTTTCTATATGGACACTTCTCTAATAGGAGGGGGAATACCTTGTTAAAAACACTAGAATGAGTTCAATCCAATATTAAATATAACCTTTTGGTTGGAGTGAAAATGATGACACTTTATTATGTGAGAGAAGGCGGGAGAGGGGAAGAATATGTAGACTTCAACGAACCTAATTAATTAAAATTAACCAACATCTAAATTCTTATTTAAATTGCTTTTAGGCAAGAACTGTTGAAAAAATTTTATTGTATCGCATCATTATTATAAATTTTAATACATTGTTACTTAATACAAATATAAATAGATAACTAGTTATCTAAAACAAGGTTTACCTGTTATGTTGCTATGTTCGAGAATGATAAAAGAACATTAATTATAATTACTTATTTATGTACAGAGTTTCCACTGAAATGAAATCACAATTGATGAAATTGTGAAAAAATGCAAGGCTTGAGCCTTTTATGTATTTAAATTGGATGTAAAAAAATTGTTAAAGCTGGTTCAACCTATTTGAACCAGCTTTAAAAGGGATTATCCTGCTACATCGTAGCCTTGATTTTCAATCGTACCACGTATTTCTTCTACTGTTACTTGTGAATCATTATAAGTAACATCAACTTTACCGTCATCTAGATTTACCTCAACAGAAGTAATCCCATTTAATTGCTCCAATGCCCCTTTAACTGACGACACACAATGTCCACAACTCATTCCTTTTACACGTAAAGTAGTTTTCATCATCTTATTCCCCTTTCAAGAATAAACTTATTATATTCTCACTCGTTTCAACCGAAGTGAGTTCGTTACAACACTAACAGAACTGAAAGCCATTGCTGCTCCTGCAATCCATGGTGCTAATAGACCAATTGCTGCAATTGGGATTCCTGCGCTATTATAGGCAAAAGCCCAAAATAAATTTTGTCGGATATTTTTAATGGTTGCATGACTTATTTTGATTGCTTTTGGAATTAGGAGTAGTTCTCCGCCAAGAATGGTGACATCAGCTGCTTCAATAGCTACTTCGGTACCTGTTCCTATCGCAATTCCAATATCCGCAATTGCTAAGGCAGGTGCATCATTAATACCGTCTCCAACCATAGCGACTTTTTTCCCCTGTTCCTGAATTCCCCTTACTTTATCAGCCTTTTCTTCAGGTAGAACTTGAGAAATTACATGATCAATACCTACCTGCTTAGCAATTGCACTAGCAGTTCTTTCATTGTCACCAGTTAGCATAACAACATCTAAGCCATCATTTTTCAGCTGTTTAATCGCTTCGGCAGCAGTTTCCTTAATCGTATCAGCCACAGCAACAATTCCTTTGTATTCTCCATCTATTGCAATTATCATTGCTGTTTTACCTTCTATCTCATACGTAGTTAGCTCTTTTTCAACTTCACTAATATTTATATTGTTATCATTCATTAATTTCCTTGTACCTACAAGAACATTCTTATTTGAAATAACTGCTTGAATACCATGACCAGGAATAGCAGAGAAGTTATCGACTTCCAGTAGCTCTAGGCCTTTTTCAGTAGCATAAACCACAATCGCTTCCGCCAAAGGGTGTTCGGAACCTTTCTCGGCACTAGCTAACAATTGCAAAATCTCATCATCACCTGTAAAATCAGTTACTTCTGGTTTACCTTTTGTAATTGTTCCCGTTTTATCGAGAACAATTGTATTTAATTGGTGCGTTCGTTCTAGATGCTCACCTCCTTTAAATAGGATACCGTTTTCAGCTGCTTTTCCTGTTCCAACCATTATTGATGTTGGTGTGGCTAACCCTAATGCACATGGACAGGCGATAACCAGAACAGCAATAGATGCAACTAAAGCAGGCTCAAGATTGCCTGGGGTTACTACTGTTATCCAAATAATAAAAGTTAAGATAGCTATTCCAACAACAATTGGAACAAAGTATCCTGAAATTACATCGGCTAAACGTTGTATCGGCGCTTTTGACCCTTGAGCGTCTTCAACGGCTTGAACGATAGATGCAAGGGCAGTATCTTTACCAACCTTTGTAGCTTCCATTTCAATGGTTCCATTTTTATTAATGGTTGCACCAATAATAGTAGATTGAATATCTTTTTCTACTGGTATTGACTCACCTGTAATCATTGATTCATCGACAGATGTTCTCCCTTTCACGACAATACCATCGACGGGTATTTTTTCACCAGGTTTTACGATCAAACGATCCTCGACAACTACCTCTTCAATCGGAATCATTGTTTCTTTACCTTCTCTAATTACCCGAGCCTCTTTTGCTTGTAAGTTAAGAAGCTTTGAAATAGCAAGTGTTGTTTTGCTCTTGGCATTAGTCTCTAGGTATTTTCCGAATAATATTAAAGTAATTAATATCGCACTCGTTTCAAAATAAAGATGAGGGATATATCCTGCGTTACCAATTGTTTGAATTGCTTCGTATAAACTATAAAAATAAGCAGCACTTGTCCCGAGTGCAACTAATACATCCATATTGGCGCTTCCACTACGCAAGTTTTTATATGCTCCATCATAAAATTGCCATCCAACGATAAATTGTACTGGAGTTGCCAAAGCAAATTGGAACCAAGGATTCATTAAAATATTAGGTACACTTATTCCTAACAAATGATCCAACATTGTTACTAGCAATGGTGCAGATAATAAAGCAGAGATAATCAATTTTATTTGCATCTGTTTTATTTGCTTTTCTTTTCGTGATTGTTTTTCTTCTTTATTTGCTTTTTCCTTTGCATCATAACCTAATTTCTGGATAACCTCGACAATTTGAGCTTCTCCAATCAACCCAGGATTATATTCAATTACAGCCGTTTCATTTGTAAGATTAACAGCCGCACGCTTTATGCCTTCTTGTTTATTCAATACTTTGTCAATCCGTGATGAACATGCTGCACATGTCATGCCTAATACATCGAATTCAGCCTTCTCTGTTTGAACACCATATCCTATTTTTTCTATTTTAGAAGTGATGTCATTTACAGTAGTAGCTTCTGGATCAAAGTGGATACTTGCTTTTTCTGTCGTTAAATTAACTTGTGCCTCGACACCATCTATTTTATTTAAAACCTTTTCCACTCTCGACGAGCAGGCAGCACAAGTCATTCCAGTTATGCCAACTGTTATATGTTTTGCTTCACTCATGTTTAATCCCCCCATCATTTGGAAAAATGCTTCATTACTTCTATTAATTCTTCAATGGCATCATTTCCTTCACCAGATTTTACAGCATGACTCACACAATGCTTCATATGGCGCTCTGCAACAGTGAATCCTACTTTTTTCAACGCTGCATTAATTGCACTGATCTGTACTAAAATATCTATACAATATCGGTCTTCTTCAACCATTTTTTGAATCCCACGTACCTGACCTTCAATTCGCTTCAAACGATTAATAACTGCTTGTTTCTCAGTATTAGTTCGTGGAGTTATAGGATGGTCATGAAGATATTTATCCATTTCGTTCATCCTTTCATTCATCATGTTTATACTATACCCCCCTAATGTATATATGTCAATAAAAAAGTCTCCACTCTAATTTTTAGATCTGAAACAGTTGATAGTCGAAAACTTCCTTTATATTATTTTTTCCATTAATGCAATAATTACTACTATTATTGTCTATTTGATTCAATAATTTTATGTAATTTCGATAGATTTTGATTATTTTTCGTTTCATCCTTAAAACAAAAAGCACCCGAATTGGTGCTTTTGTTCTAAGTTAACTGCATTGTTGTAATGCAAGTTCCGTCTTGTTCAAAGGTTGAAAACTCTGAATCCACTTTTTTTCCATTATGATTAATGATTATATTATACGTTTTATTTCGTGGCAGCCATAAATCAATAAATCCATTTTCCTCTGTTTTTAATGTATCTTCCAGCACCACATTGCCTTCCATGTCTTCAATATAAACATCAAATTCTTCCTCTACCATTTCACCTTGACAACCTGTAAGACTGTGGTTAGTACAAGGATGGGTTTCATTGATGTAAGGTGCGATGGAAACAAAAAATTCATCCTCAGGCAATGGATAGACAGTCTCGCTTTCATCATTTTTTGTAACGATTAATTCCTCTGATGTGATAGAGGCCGTTTCATTTTTTGTGTCACCTATACTATAATCATGAACTAATTCCTTGAGGTCTTCTGTATTAATTTCCTCGGATATACTATCATTGCTATTACAAGCAACTAATGAAATAGATGCCAATAACACTAACAAACTTAGTTTAAATTTCAATTATACCCACTCCACTGTTAATTCTATATTCCATTATACCACTTCTATTCTTTCCGAATACACTGTTCCTACATTAGACACAATATCTTCATTTTTGAGCAAAACTTTATGAAAATATAATTGCTTATTTTTTTGCTTCAAATAACCTTATTATTCGAATGGTATTAAAATAATATTTCTGTTTACCTCGTCAATAAAAACTTTGAAGCGTTTTATTCCTTTTAGATTAAAATGATTACGCACTTCAGTAGGGATATAAATTTGCCCCTTTCTACCTATTGTGCTTGTAATTTCAGTAGTATATTGATCACATGCTTTTATCATAATAGAGTTATTTTTGATACATATTTTCGCTATGTTTCCTGGCTTTATATTCATTTTGCTTCTCCAAGTGGAAGGAATTCTGAATAAAATACGCTTAGACATTTCCACTGTTATTCCAGTTGGTACCATCAATCTACCCCTTTTTCTCCAATTTTAAATTTAATTTTCTTGATTTATGATAAAAAAATGTAGCTATAAAGACGAATACAAGAGAGTAAATTGCAACTTTTGTAAAATGATTCTCCAATAGTGAGTTTGTCTCTACATCCTTTTTCTCTTTCTTAACAACCTCTCTTTCAGTATTCGTCTTACTAGCCTCCTTTTTGATTATTTCTAAAGGGAAAGATGTAATAACTATGTCGTTCTGATTAACAATCTCTAATGTCCCATCGACTTTTACCTTCTTTTTCACCTGATCATCCAGAGAATGGGTAAAATATATTTTTTTAGTTGTCTTATACTCTTGTTTATCAAATTTAAATGTGGTTCCCTTGGCAATGCTAGATGTTTGAAAATTTTCAAATGCATAGTCTAATAGATTTATAGTGTCGCTATATACTTCTGACTTTAAATTGCTATTCAAAGTAATTACAATCAAACTTAAATTTTCCCTTTCTGCCGTTGTCGCTAAAGTAAATCCTGATTGGTTTACAAATCCAGTTTTTCCACCAGTGATACCTTCATAAGGAATTTGTCTCATTAATTTATGATGTGTTATAAGTGTGGTATCCCAGGACTTTCCATCCCAATCTAATTGTTTCGTACCAAAAATTTCTCTAAATAAATTATTATTCATTGCATATTGAGTTATCTTTGCCAAGTCGGCTGCGGTAGTTACATGTTTAGGGTTAAAAAGACCGTGTGGATTTTTAAAGTGTGTATCCCTTATTCCAATTACGTTTTTTAAATACTTGTTTATGTCAGCCGAAAACTGTTCCACACTTCCACTTAAGTGTTCTGCAATAGCAACACCTGCATCATTACCAGAATTAATTAACAAACCTTGGATAAGCTTTTTTAAAGTAACCTGTTCCCCTTCTTCTAAGTACACCTTTGATCCTCCCGTATCTCTTGCTTTTTTACTAACCGTTACCAATTCTTCGATGTTACCCTTTTCTATTGCATATATTGCTGTTGCAATTTTAGTTAGACTTGCAGGATACATTTTAGTATGGGAATCTTTTTCATAAAGTACTTTTCCAGTTTTGGCATCTATAACAATTGCTGATTCACTATTTAAGATTGGAGGCGATGTATTTGGGTGTCCAAAAGTTTGGTTGACAAATATCATATTTACGACAACTATTATGATAAAAAATAATAAAGGTCTTTTCACATTTTCACCTATTTCAACAATATGTATTACCTTGATGAATCATAGGATGTAGACTGTCCCATCCTTAAATCAAGTTCATTATTGATTTCAATAATTCCATTTATACTTTAAATTCCTTTTGTGCAGAAATTATGGAGTTTAAACTCCTGTAACAATACTGTTAATTGTTTGTAATAATATTCATGAATAGAAAGTACCGCATTAATCATACTTTGCTTTTTTACATACATACAATTAAATAATGGACAAGGTTGAAAGGGGCTAGAATAATGGGGATGTCATTGTATTTAATGCTATTTAGCATTGCATTACTTTCAATAATTGTGGTTGGTAAAACTGTATACTACAGAAAGAAAATAGCTTGTATGTCTGGAATGATGATTGCCATGACTTTAGGAATGAGTGTTGGTTTAACTATAGGGGTGATATTTGGGATTTTGTTTTCAGGCAATTTTTTTATTGCAACAGTACTGGGTATGTTAGTTGGAATGATTGTGGGCTTTTTGGCTGGCGTACCCGTAAGTATTATGGCAATACTAGACGGAATGCTCTCCGGGCTTATGGGTGGGATGATGGGGGTTATGCTTGGAGAAATGATTACGGTAGAATATCGTGATGCAATTGCGAAAATAATGTTTTTTTTATTCCTCGGCACATTATTAATCCTTCTTCGTTTGATTAATCAAGAGGTTAATAAAACAACAAATATTTATAGCAATCTATTAATTTCAGTCATTCTTTTTGGATTTTTCTTTATTGCATTTGAACTATTTGATCCTGTGTTTATTAATACTGATGCTCCTATACAAAACCATTCGGGGCATAATTAAGTATAAAACTATTTGTAGAAAATAAAAATAGACACTGTTTAATGCAAAACAGCGTCGTTTTATTAAAAGATATTAAACTTAAAAACCTAATTACTAAGCACTTTCCTTTAATCTAAAATATGTTCGTAATGCCGAAATGTGTTGAACTGTTCTTGGATAGATGCATGTGGCGTATATGTCCAACCCATTCTAGTGATGAATTCACTGTAAATTTCAAGCATTTCATATTGCTGTATTGCCATGTTTACATGCATATTTCTTACATATGGGTCTTGCATCATTAACGCAGAAACGTAATTATTATTAGACATATTTTTTGCAGTGGTATGACCATCCAAAGAGATCCATTTATCTTGGAAGTTATTGTTTTCCTCCTTTTCTATCCGCATATAAAAGTTTCTAAAATACTCATTTATTGGAGTAAGTTCAAGATGTTCATTTAGATATGGATTTATCAAAGCCAACATGACACGAACATGATCCCGCATCACACTCGTGTGTGAAACGATAATCTCTTTCAATGTAGCATTAGTTACTTTAGTTTGATACAATTCCAGTTTATTAATTACACCCTCGTGAGCAATTAAGTGATCAGCCATTAATCCAAGATCTACAGCTGGCAAAGAATTCATATAAGATAACACCTCTTATAAATAGGTCAATTCTTTATACTGTATGAAATTATTTATAATTAGTGACCCATCTAAGGAAACAATGGGGAATTTTATAAATATGCAGGAAGATCGCACTCCTAAATTAGATTTAATACAACATTTTGGATAATAATAGGCAAGTTTTTCTTTGAATATTTTCAATACTATTTACATTCATCGGGAGGGGGACTTTGCAAGTTTACATCAACAATATATCCAAAAAAATAAAATAAGTTCCATTTTTTTGGACAATATAAGAGAAACTGCTTTTGAGGAGGAATATCAATAATGATAAAAACGGTAGATGTTGGGTTAATGGCAAACCATTTATCTGCACATAAATCAATAATTAAACGATTAGAATTGTATACAACTTATATTCAAAACACACAAATATTATCGATTATAAACCAACAAATCATGATGATGAAAAATCACGTACAAGTCATGAATCAATTGTTAGATCCAAAACAGTCAACTGTAAATTTACCCCCAATCCCAAGCAATTCTGGTACTTTCTCTAACCAAATTGCATCTAATTATGAAATAAGTGAAAAAGATATTTCAATTGATGCCCATTTTACTGCTAGTGCTATGGCGAAAGAAAATTTTAATTCATCAGAAAACATGAAAAATAAACAAGTAAAAAAATTACATTCACCAATGGCACTGCAACAGGCAACTATTGCTGAAATGTATGAGGATTTAATGAGTCAGATGGGGTGGATGAATCAGCCCAATGCATCTGTTACGGAACAGACTTCCGTAATCACGCATTTAAATACAATTCCACACCCTGAAATAACAAATAATCAACAACCTAGACATTGAAAAGGATGAGAAATAAAAGGGGTACCTAAATTGATACAAAACTTAAAAACAATGGATAGGACAATGTTAGTTTTACTGATAGGCGTACTTTTAACTCATCTAGGTACATACATGGTTATTCCGATCCTACCAATCATGTTTTCGGAAACGATAGGATTGAGTTTAGGCACGGTCGGAATGTTGTTAGCAACTTACTCCATATCCTTTCAATTCGGGAGTATGTTTGGGGGCTTTTTAGCGGACAGAATTGGAAGACGGATCGTTATTGGTGGTGGTGCCTTAATTGGGGCTGTCGGATTTGCTGGTTTAGGTCTATTCACTATCTTTATACCTGTCTTACTAACTACAGCTACTGCGGGTTTCGGAAATGGTTTGAATGCTCCTTCCACCAAAGCAGCAATAGCAGCACTTGCTTCAAAGGAAAATCAAACAACTGCATTTTCTTTTAGGGGTGTTGCTGCCAATATTGGAACAGCTATAGCTGGCTTAACTGTATTTTTCCTTGTTGTAGGTTCACCAACAATTATTTTTTGGATTGCGGGCACCATTTATATCGGTGTCGCTCTGAAAAGCTGGTTCCTATTACCAAAAAATTGTGGTGATGCTTCCTGTCCAGAAATACCAAAAGGTGCTTATTTGGAAGTGTTTAAAAACAAACCTTTTGTAGTTTTTGGTCTAATCAGCATTCCAATATGGGCATTATATGCACAATTAGCCTTAGCTTTACCCATCCGTGCAACAGATGTACTGGCAGAACCTAGTAATGTTGCTTTAATATGGACCATTAATAGTGGAATTGTTATTCTTCTACAAAATTTGATTGCTAAACAGGTTATTAGTCGAATTCATCCATTTGTTGCTCTTTCTATTGGACTTATTTTCATTGGTGGTGGAATAGGAACGCTATTTTGGGCAAGTTCGTTTTTTGGTCTTATTATAAGTGGATCCATCTTTGTGTTAGGAGAAATGTTAATTTTACCAACCATTGATAGTACCATCTCACAATTATCGAAAGCTGGATTGATCGGCTTGTTCTTCGGATTAGCTAACGTGCTATCTGGATTAGGAGAGGCTGCTGGTAACTTTGTTGGAGGCAGACTTCTTGAATTAGGCAAAGAAATATCATACTTGCCTTGGCTGATTTACGCCATATCTGGTGTTGTAATAGGTTTAATTGTTATGGTACTAATAAAATGGAAACCTATGCAACATTCTTTAAAACAGGCAGCTCAACAAAAGAATAAGCCCGAAAAAGCACCACGAGTTAATCCTGGACCGTCTAACCACTTATCCCATCCCTTTCATAGCTGGGAAGAAGAAGTATTTTTCCGTAAAAAACAACGCACTTAAATAAAGAGGAGAGATAGTATGGAGCAACACCATCATTCGCAACATCAAAACCGACTGCAAAACCATAATTTAAATAATGAAATTAACGTTTCCGTTTCTTATAAAGACAATTTGATAACTATTTATATAGAAAATATAGACGACATCAAAACACCAATAAAATTAGTTAAAAATCATGAAAAATTTATGCATTTAATTATAGTCAGTGAAGACCTTAATGATTTTTTTCATTTGCATCCAGAAAAAGTAGATGCAAATCATTTTGAACAAGAAATTAATTTAAGTAACGAAAAGAAATACAAAGCATTCGTTGATATTATTGTAGAGGGGAAAGACTACGTCATAAAACCCATAGCTGTCAACAGCAGTAATAAAAATGAACAAAAATCACCGCTAAAACTTGATACATTAAATAAAAAGGAAATTCAAGGATATTACATTGAAATGGAACATGGGCATTTTATGGTGAACAAAACAATCGAATTAAAATTTAAAATAAAAAATGCTATACCTGATCCTTATTTAGGCGCATTGGGTCATGTTGTAATTATTGATGAACAGGCAGAAAAATTTATTCATGTTCATCCAAAATCAAATATTGATACCATATTTGAAGCAAAATTTAAAAAGGCTGGCATCTATAAACTATGGGCCGAATTTAAATTTGGGCAAGATATTATTGCCTTCCCGTATGTTTTTTCGGTTACAGAAACACTTCATTAATTTTTTATGCATAATCACATTCAATTTGAGAACACTACGATTGTTAAATATAATTAAAGGAGTGTCGGTTTGATGGGAGTACTTTCTAGTTCACCATCCAATATGGATCAATGTATTGAAGAATGTTTAAGGTGTGCACGTGCCTGTGAAGAATGTCATACAGCATGCCTGCAGGAACCAGATGTTCAAGCACGTATTACATGTATGCAGCATTTAAATGACTGTGCTGAAATTTGTTTTCAAGCCGCAGCTCTTATGGCTAGAAACAGCCAAAGTGCCAAGAATTTCTGTAACCTTTGTGCCACCATGTGTGAAGCTTGCGCTACTGAATGTGACAAATTTCAGGATACACATTGTAAAGAGTGCGCTAATATTTGTCGCTCTTGTGCAGAAATATGCAGACAGATGGCTTCATAAAATCATACTAAAGAAAAAGCTTTGATTGCAGAGTCAAAGCTTTTTCTAAGGTAAAAGATGTTCAATCAATTCCATAAACAGGTCCTCAGATCCTTCACGCAGTTTGTCATGTTTATAAAACACTTGGAATAAATCGAACTAGCTATGATTTAAATTGGAAATCGTTCAAAAGCGTTTTTGTTTGTCAAGCTGGTGATTTTGAACCAAATGTCATATAAATGTTAAATCGCTTTTATATTTTCTTATGTTTATTCATGACATTCTTATCATTATACTTTTCTTTCACTACCTTACGACGATACACAATTAATACCATTGCTCCAACTATTAATAAAACTGAAATGAATTGGGCAACTCGTAATTGTCCTAAGTACAAACTATCTGTTCGCATACCTTCAATCATAAATCGTCCGATTGAATATAACATGATATAACTTATAAACACTTCTCCTCGTAATGGATTGTATCTACGGAAAATCAATAGCAAAATAAAGATTACTAGATTCCAAAAGGATTCATATAAAAATGTAGGATGTACATTACACCATCAATAGTCATTTGATTCATAATAAAATTCGGTAGGTATTGATGAAAGTTATTATATGCAGCCTCTGATATTACGCCCCCGTGAGCCTCTTGATTCATAAAATTTCCCCAACGTCCTATCGCCTGACCAAGAATCAAGCTAGGCGCTACAATATCAGCTATTTGCCAAAAGGATACTTTTTTAATATGCGTATAAACAATTGCTGTTAATACGGAACCGATTAAAGCGCCATGAATAGCAATACCACCATTCCAGACTGCAAATACTTCCCACCAAGGTTTATTTGCATATTGTTCCCATTCAAAAACAACATAGTAAACTCGTGCAAAAACAATGGCAATTGGCACTGCAAATACAATTAGGTCAATGATCAAGTCTTTTTTTAAACCAAGTCGATTAGCTTCTTTCGTAGCTAAAAATAGTCCAATAATAACCCCAGTGATAATAATGACACCGTACCAATAGATGGTGAAAGGTCCGAATTGTAAAAACACAGGATCCAATGCAGGGTTGCTATTCGTCAAAAGAACCACTCCTCTTCCTTTAATCATCCTACTAACTAATATTTTCCTCATGCTTATTTTTCTAAATATCACCAATTCCTTTAGTAGCAATGAATTACTAAGATTATAAATTTCAAATTTTAAATCAGAGTTTTATAAAGCCTGCTACAATTGAAAGCACATGATAAAAATGATGGATTAATAGTATCCTCAATAACTTTAGCGATATTATGTGCAGTTTTTATCCACTTTGATTAAAAAATTTTTAAAATATGTTTATGTGTTACTAAATAAAATCAATATTTCCATTTGATTGCTTACTTAACTGTCCCATAATTGCCTTATTTTCTGCACAATTAGTTGACATTTAATTAATACAATTACTTTTAAGTAGTTATTACAACTATCAATTAAGGGATATCAAATAGGAGGGGAATTTATTGAAAAAAAGTATATTAGCAACAATATTATTAGGTTTGATTCTAGTGCTTGCGGCATGTGGTGGAGGTAATAGCGATAGTGACATGAATACCGAAGTAGATAATTCAACTGAGGAGACAGGTACCAATTCTTCAGAAGATTCTACTGCTAATAATGATATTGAAATTAAAGCAACAAACTTTGAATTTGACCAGGCTGAATATACTGTAAAAGCTGGAGAAGAGGTTAAGATAAGCCTAGTAAATGAAGAAGGATCACATGGAATTGCTATTGATGATCTGGATGTGAAAATAGATGGTGACGGTGATGCTACTTTTACACCAGAAGAACCAGGAGAATACACAATATATTGCAGCATTCCTTGTGGACAGGGCCATAGTGATATGGTTTCCACTTTGATAGTGCAATAGATTGGGTTTAAATCTTGTTAATTGAACAATTTACACCTACTATTTAACTGATATATAAAGGCTTGGGTAAATTTTTGTATCCAAGCCTTTTTGGTATATCATTTTCATACAGAAGTAAATTGTCTACTATTGGGAGGGTGCTGAATATAACATGATCCAAAATCAATTGGAAGAATTAGAATGTATGAAAAAGTGTGATCCTGACGCTCTTATTGCTGAATTGGTAAACAATCAACAAAAAATTAAAACAAATTATGAATTATATTACAATAAAAAACAAGATAAATCATGGAGAGAACACTATTATTGTAATGTTCCTACTATAAGTACTGACCCTCTTCAATTGTTTTATGATTATCATAATCTTGTTAAAAACACACATCAGTATAAGCACCCCTACTACATTAGCAAAGATCAGTATTTATATACCTGGGTCGATCTTCAACCGAATGGACAACTGAAAAGTATTTATTCTGGTAAATTAAAAGATCCCCAAAAATTGATGAAGGAAGATTTTGAAATAGTAGAAAAGCGCTTTATACGTTACAGAAATCTTATCAAAATTCAAAGGTTTACAGATAAACATATTAAAAGTCAAATACGTAGAATTTCAAACCATCATAAATTTAATACAGAGCATGTTGTGCCTCAGTCATGGTTTCGGGCAAAAGAGCCAATGAAAGGAGATTTACACCATCTCTTTGCTTGTGAACCAGAATGTAACAGCCTGCGTTCCAATTATCCGTATTATGAGTACAGTCTTGAACAAAATCCAATAAATCTCCGTAATAATTGTGGTAAACATGAATTGAATCGATTTGAACCAGCATATGGAAAGGGAATTGTAGCTCGGGCGACACTTTACTTTTTGTTGAGGTATCCTAAGAAAATAACAAGGAAATTCCAAAAAAATATCGATATCCCATTGCTTTTTCGCTGGCATGGGCAATTTAAAGTATCAGATTATGAAAAACATCGAAACAAAGCTATTTTTGAAATTCAAGGAAATAGAAATCCGTTTATTGACTTCCCAGAATTCATGGCCAATATCTCATTTCCCGATTGATTTTTAAATATATTTTATTGTAAAAATAAACCCTAGGTATATGATAAATCATACCTAGGGCGAATTGTGAATATTATTTAGTACTTTCTGTTTATCCGTTCATTTTCAACCGTTGTAAAAAAGATAGTTTTTCTTAATTTTAAATTGCAGTTTTGACATATCCATCCTTAGTATATGGTGAAATTTCAACCGTTTCACCTGGGGTTAAACAACGATGTTTCATCATATTATGTGGCATGATAAACTCAATTTCTTCTCCATTTTCCAACAATACTTTTTGATTACAACGACTAAGACCTTCTTCATCTTTTTCACAGTTTTCGTCTGTTAAAACTTCTCCTTGAAGTTTTTCTTCAATTTCTCCTTGAATTAACTTAACGATGTATTCCCCTTTTTTACCGTTATGTTGCCAATTAAAACTTTCGGGGGAAAATGCTTCTGGTTCAGGTATATTTTCTCCCACATTGTTGTTCCATAGATTAAATCCCAATAATAGTCCCGCTGCAATAATTATAATAAATATTATCTTATCTATCATAGATTTCACACCTTTAAAAATTTCGCTTTTACGCTTTTAATAATTTCGCATTAATTGCAACAATTATCGTACTTAGGCTCATAAGAACAGCTCCAACTGCTGGACTTAAAACTATTCCAATTGGAGCTAAAATCCCTGCCGCTAATGGAATAGCAAAAATATTGTATCCAGTTGCCCACCATAAGTTTTGAACCATTTTTCGATATGTTTTTTTGGAAAGATCCATTAGATCGACAACATCTTTTGGGTTACTCTTAACTAGTACTACATCGGCTGTCTCCATAGCTACATCTGTTCCAGCTCCGATTGCAATTCCTAGGTCAGCTGTCGCTAATGCTGGAGCATCGTTTACTCCATCACCAGTCATTGCAACCTTCCATCCTTTGGCTTGAATTTGCTTCACCTGATTTGCCTTATCATCTGGTAACACTTCTGCATACACTTCATCTATATCCAATTGTTTTGCCACCCAATGGGCCACTTTTTCGTTATCTCCTGTAAGCATGATGGAATGAACGCCTTTTTCCTTTAACTCGGAAATTGCTTCTTTTGCAGACTCACGAATGATATCTGCAAGTGCAATCATACCAATTAGTTCATCATCTAATAATACAAATATTACCGTCTTACCTACTTCAGACAATTTGTTAAATTTCTGTTTATCATAATCCATATTTTTACTTTTAACAAAACCAGGGCTTACTGCATTTACTTTTTTCCCCTCTATTATTCCTTCAATCCCTTTACCAGTTATTGAATTAAATTCTGAGATAGGCTTAAGATTAATACCTCTGTCTAGTGCTGACTTTACTATACCCGCAGCAATTGGGTGTTCTGAATTTTGTTCCAAGCTTGCACCCCAAACAAGGACTTCCTCTTCACCAAATCCTTCACTTGGTATGATATCTGTTATACCGAATTTCCCTTCTGTTAGTGTACCTGTTTTATCAAAAACAACTGCATTTAGATTTCGTGCGTTTTCAAAATTAGCTCGATTACGAATTAATAACCCTTTATTAGCCGATAAAGCAGTAGACACTGCAATGACAAGAGGAGCCGCTAAACCTAAGGCATGTGGACAGGTAATAACCATTACTGTTACCATTCGTTCTAATGCTACATAGAGAGGATAGCCAAGTGCAAGCCATATAAATAATGTTGCAAATCCTGCTGTTAAGGCAAGATAAAATAGCCACTTGGCTGCACGGTTTGTTAAATCTTGTGTTTTTGATTTCGATTCCTGTGCTTCTTTTACCAAGGTAATAACTTGAGATAAGTAGGATGCTTCTCCTGTTTTTTTAACTTGTATAATGAGAGATCCTTCATTATTTACTGACCCACCTATCACTTCTTCTTCTTTACCCTTTTCCACTGGGACAGATTCACCAGTCAGCATTGATTCATCTACGGTTGATTTACCGTCAAGGATTTGTCCGTCAACAGGTATTTTTTCTCCAGGTTTAACGAGCACCCTATCCCCATTGGTAAGTTGTGAAATAGGGACATCATGAACTTCATCGTTGTCATCTAGTTTATGAGCTTCATTAGGCATCAGTTTTACAAGTTTTTCTAATGCATTAGAGGCCCCCATTACTGATCGCATTTCAATCCAATGTCCTAATAACATAATATCTACTAAAGTGGCCAATTCCCAAAATAAATTGTGCCCTTCCCAACCAAATACGACAAGAGCACTATAAACGTATGCGATTGTAATGGCTAGACCAATAAGTGTCATCATTCCAGGATTCTTATCTTTTAATTCACTAATACCGCCAGTAATAAATGGCCAGCCACCATAGAAAAAGACGAAGGAGGAAAGTACGAATAAAATATATTGGTCATTCGCAAATCGCCAGTCAACCCCCATAAAATCTTGAATCATTGGTGATAGAGCGAGAATTGGAATAGTAACAATTAAAGATATAAAAAATCGTTTCTTAAAATCTTCTACCATATCACCATGATCATGATGACCGTGATGACCATGTTCTTCATGAGTATGACCGTGTCCTTCGTGCTTATGATGATCATGTGCTTCATGATTTCCTTCATGTTTATGTACATGCTTTGGGTCTTGGTGTTTATGATGTCCATGTTCACTATGCATGTTTTTTTCGTTTTCATGTTTTTCCATTGATATCACCCTCTAAAATTAATTTATCTCGTATCCGTATTTTGAACAATACATCCCTTTCTTATTTCATTACATACTATACCCCTATATGGTATAAATTAAACCGATTTAAACTAAAATGTAGAGCTACCATCACTTTGATAGTTCTACATTTATTTAAACTAATGTTAGGGGGATTAGTTTAATATATTTAATACCATACTTAAATTTGGTTATTCATCGGAACTTTTTCATTATTTTCATTAACACTACCGTGACAATCCTGATACATTTGCTCCATTTGCTGTTCATTCATTTCTGGGTGCATTTCTTTCATATGTGGTAGCATTTCCTCAAAACTCCAGTCATTTTCAGAGCCACCACCATGTGCAAAGACTACATTTCCCAAGCCTAAAACCAAAATAGATGTTATAGAAATAGATACAATCTTTTTCTTCATCGGTTGTACCTCCCTTCAATTACCATAATAAAGGCAAAGTTTCAAGATTTTATCAAGAAATTGTTACAAATAGAGGGGGAACGTGATGTTTATTAATTAAAATGCAATCTTATTGTATGCGGAAACTCAATGAAATTGAACTTACCAAAAAATTTGCATTTCTACTATCATTAAATCTGGACAGGAAGTCAAAATATATAAGATAAAAGGTTAAATTATCTACAATTCACATAATGTTTAACCTGCACAGCAAGACAACTTTGAAACATCTTTATCTAATGTAAGTGCTGCTAATTTCAACCCTTCCACCATTGTTAAATATGGGGCAAGACTTTCCCTGAGATCTTCTGCTGTTAAACCACACTTCACTGCTAACGTCGCCGCATAGATAACTTCTCCTGCATTTTCAGCCACAACATGAACCCCTAACACTTTTAATGAATTTGCATCCACAATTAATTTAAAAACTCCTGTCGTCTCTCGATTAACAATAGCTCTTGGTACAGCATCTAATAGTAAAACAGATGTTTTAACCTCAATCCCTTTTTCTTTCGCTTGTTGCTCTGTTAAACCAACCGTAGCAACAGATGGGGTAGTAAATGTAACGCCTGGGACAGCATCTAAATTCATCTTTCGATTTTGTCCTCCAATTGCATTTTGTGCTGCAATTCCCCCCTGATATGACGCAACATAAACAAATTGAGGGCTAAGCGTTACATCACCAGAAGCATAGATGCGTGTATTGGATGTTTTGCAGTATTCATCAATGACAATTTCACCACGAGAACCAACTTTAACGCCTGCTTCATGTAGATTCAATGACTCTGTATTAGGTTTTCTCCCTGTTGCAACAAGTAATTGTTCTGATTCAACAATTTGTTTTTTACCCTCTATCTCGACATGAACCTTTTTAACTTCCCCATCTTGCTCTATTCGCTCATAGGATACTCCCGTAAGTAAATTAATCCCTTGTTCTGTTAAGGCTTTAGTAATTGCTTCTGAGATTTCAGGATCATACTCCTTTAATAAACGCTGACCTCTTTGCATCAATGTTACTTCTGTACCTAAGTTATGAAATAGTTGTCCCAATTCCAATCCAATATAGCCAGAACCAATAACTGTGAGACGTTTCGGAACCTTTTTTAATTCAAGTAATGTGGTACTTGTTAAATTGTCTACTTCATCTAATCCAGGGATTTTAGGAACAGATGGTGAAGCACCAGTTGCAATTAAGAAGCGTTTGGCAGATAACTGTTCGCCATTCACTTCAATTGTCTTTTCATCCACAAACTTTACCTCGCCTTTTATTAATTCAAAACCATACTCGTCAATTAAATCTACATACTTACTGTTCCTTAGATCACTGACCAACTCATTTTTTTGCTTGATCAATGGTGCTAAATCAACATCACTTGCCGAAGTTTGTAATCCCATAAATGGATTGTTTTTTGCCAAATGATTGATTTCCCCTGCTCTTAACAGGGTCTTTGATGGAACACAGCCAATATTCACGCATGTCCCGCCAACTATTCCACGTTCAATCATCGCCACTTTTGCTCCGTAATTTACTGCTTCAATAGCAGATGAAAAAGCAGAGGCTCCCGAACCAATGATGATGTAATCATAGTCACCCTCATCACCCAATTGTATTTCCCCTTGTATTTGGATTTTTTCTAAGTCCCCTGGTTGGTACTTCGTATTAGCAATTGCTTTTTTTGCTGTTTTAGGTTCAACACCATTTGGCAACTTAAATAAAGCTTCTCCCTTTTGAAAATTAGCCTCAATATTTTTTGCACCTATATTTTCAAGAGGGGGTAGCGTCAGGAAAATGCGCATTTACAACGTTAAGCAAATTACAGCATAAAAAGACCGATTTCCTTACAAACGCTGAAAATCGGTTTTTTTGGGTTTATGATAGTGATAGGTAAGCTTTTGAAGTTATCGCCAGCTTTTCCCCCACTTCACACCGTACAGGCGGGTTTCCCAGCATACGGCGTTCTAACTAATCCAATTCATTCAATAATTTTTATGTATATGCAAAGACGAAATGTAGAATCAGATAGCCTCGTTCAAACATTGCTTGGGCAATTTATTGACTTCTACAAGTTGGGGTGGTGTCAGCTTCGCTGGTACTACCCCTATTAGTTTATGCAAGGTGCTTCTTATTTCCCTGTTTCACCAAATTGCTTAATCCGTTCACCAATTTCGTCACGAACACGTTGGAACTCGGACCACTCTTTACCGGCTGGGTCATCGAATCCCCAATGTTCACGCTTTACATGTGGTGGTGTCATCGGGCATTTGTCAGCTGCATCTCCACATAATGTAACTACCAAATCGGCATTATTTAAGATTTCAGGATCAATAATATCCGATGTTTGATTGGAAATATCAATACCAGCTTCTTTCATAGCCTTTACAGCATTCGGGTTTAATCCATGTGCTTCTATTCCAGCACTGTATACGCCCCAACCATCACCTAAATATTTCTTTGCCCAACCTTCAGCCATTTGGCTTCTGCAAGAGTTTCCAGTACATAAAAAGTAAATTATTTTTTTAGACATGATGTATATCTCCTTTTAGTTAATTAATAAAGAAAAGTATAGACCTAGTAAGGTAATAAATAGAATTGGAATCGTTAAAACAATACCTGTTTTGAAATATGTTCCCCATGAAATTTTTACTCCCTTTAGAGATAAAACATGGAGCCATACTAAGGTCGCTAACGATCCGATTGGAGTAATTTTCGGACCTAAGTCAGACCCAATAACATTTGCGTAAATGAGAGCTTCCCTGATCGTACCAGATGTGTTGGTTTCAGCAATAGCTAATGCATCGATCATGACAGTTGGCATATTATTCATCAAAGATGATAAGAAAGCTGCTATAAAGCCCATACTTATCGTTGCAACAAATAAACCTTGTTCAGCAGTTTTTTGAATGACACTAGCTAACGATTCAGTTAGCCAAGCATTTCCTAAACCATATACGACCACATACATCCCAATCGAGAAAAATACAATATTCCACGGTGCACCTTTTACAACTGTTTTTGTATTAACTGCATTACTCTTTCTTGCCATCAATAAAAAGAAGATTGCAATGACCCCTGCAACAAGTGAAACAGGGATATGAGTCAATTCGCTAGAAAAGTAACCAATCAGTAATATCCCAAGAACATACCAAGAAAGTCGAAACATTTTAAAGTCCTTAATTACTTCTACGGGTTTTCTTAATTTAGATAAATCATACGTATTTGGAATACTTTTTCTGAAATAAAGTAATAAGACCGTAATCGTTGCTACTATTGAGAAAAGGTTAGGAATAATCATTCTTGAAGCATACTCTACAAATCCAATGTTAAAGAAATCGGCAGATACAATATTAACTAAGTTACTTACTACGAATGGTAAAGAAGTTGTATCTGCAATAAATCCACTTGCCATGATAAATGGAAAGATCATCTTTTCTTTAAATTCCAAGTTACGAACCATCGCTAAAACAATTGGTGTCAAAATTAAGGCAGCTCCATCATTTGCAAATAGTGCAGCGACGATTGCCCCTAAAATGCTAATATAGACAAACATTTTAATTCCATTTCCCTTAGCAGCTCTGGCCATATGTAGTGCTGCCCATTCAAATAACCCGATCTCATCTAAAATCAGTGAAATAAGAATGATTGCTACAAATGATAATGTCGCATTCCACGTAATTCCGATAACTTCAAGTACATCATTAAATCCTACTACACCTAATAATAAAGCTACGATAGCCCCACCACATGCACTCCAACCAATATTTAAACCTTTTGGCTGCCAGATAACGAGAATAAGTGTTGCTAAAAAAATTATTGTTGCTAATATTCCTGTAATCACTAAATTTAACCTCCATCACTCACACGATGTAAACATTTCCTTCTTATTAGCAGCAAAAATTACTGGTATCTCCCTTAGGAGCCACACAACAAGAAGTAGATTCTATTTTATGGACATCACTATCAGCTTTTGTAAAGAAAAACTCCCACTCATTTCCGTCTGGATCTGTTACCCAAAATTTATCTTGTACGGCATAACAACACGTTGTATCTATCTCATCATGTGCAAAAAAACCTTCTTTTTCGAGTCTTTCCTTATGAGCTGTAATTTCTTCGCTCGTTTCAACTTGAAAACCAAAATGATTGACCTGATTCCCATTCACTTCATCACGAACATTTAGTGTAAAGTTAAGTCCAGGACTCTCTAGTAAAAACTTTGCATAATCAGCTTTTACTTTAACTGGTGAAACACCAAATACCTTTTGATAAAACTCCATAGACTTCTCTAAATTCGTAACGTTAATTCCAACATGAGCATACTTCATAATAATTCCCCCCTAAGTTATATATAATTAATCAAAAATATTTGATTTAAAAGATAAAAAAATTTAGCAGCAGCTACCTTTTCCAGTTTTTCTAAATACACAACAAAGTTCTTCAGATAATAAATTGTTTACTTCCTCGTCATTCAAATCATAATAACTCCAAGTTCCTTTTGTTTCCTTTGTTATTAAGTTTGCATCTAATAAAATTTTAAGGTGATAAGAAAGTTTTGATTGGGTCATTCCGAAAATTTCTGTTAAATCGCATACACATGTTTGCCCTTTTTGACAAAGTTCATACATGATTTCTAATCGTTTCTGATCGGCTAGAGCTTTAAATTTCTTTTCATATTGCTCGAACTGATTTGTCATTACAGTCATATACATTTTTCCTTTCATCAAATTTTTTTGATGTTTAAAGTATATACAACATCAATCTGAATATGCAACTAATAAATCAAATTTTTTTGATTTATTATACTAACGAGATAGTACCAACATTCACGAAATGTTGGCGATCCCCCAATACTAAAAAGCCCAACTTCTCCGAAAATTTATAGAGAAATTGGGCTATTTCATCACTTCATTAAGGTTCTCTTTTAGTTGAACAACATAATCAACCATTCCTTTCTACATGACCTTACAAAAAATTTGTGTAGAAGTTATGTAGAAACCGGCATCCTTATATAAAATGTTGTTCCTATATTTTTTTTGCTTTCGACGGAAATTGTGCCGTGATGTGCTTCCACCAGCTTTTTGGTAATTAGGTAGCGTCAGGAAAATACGGATATACAACGTTAAGGAAATTACAATAATAAAAAGCCCAATTTCTCAGTATTAAAATTGAGAATTTGGACTTTTTTTGTTACTTTAGAAAAGCGTCTGATTGTGGAAGATCTTAATGTAAAAGGATCAATATTGAAGTACTCTGTTTCTTACTATACTTAAGCGACCCGTTAGTGGCAAAAGGTAAGGTGAAAAAGCTACTAAAAAGAAGATTAACCAGCACAACAAGATAATTTTGAAACATCTTTATCAAACGTAAGGGCAGCTAGTTTTAACCCTTCTGCCATTGTTAAATATGGGACAAGGGTTTCGCGAATATCATCTATGGTTAAACCGAATTTGACAGCTAATGTGGCTGCATAAATTACGTCTCCTGAATTTTCTGCCACCACATGAGCCCCTAAAACTTTCATTGTTTTCGTGTCTGCCACTAATTTAAACACGCCTGTTGTTTCCCGATTAACCAATGCCCTCGGAACGGCATTTAACGGTAAAACGGATGTTTTAACCTCATAGCCTTTTTCTTTTGCCTGTTGCTCTGTTAAACCTACCGTTGCAATTGCCGGGGCCGTAAACGTAACCCCTGGAACCACATCTAAATTTAGCTTTTTGCTCAGTCCTCCGATAGCATTTCCTGCCGCAACTGCTCCTTGATAAGCTGCCACATATACAAATTGAGGACCAAGTGTGACATCTCCTGCTGCATAGATACGCGAATTCGTTGTTTTCGAATAGTCATCAATCATGATTTCACCACGAGACCCTACCTCAACACCTGCTGCCTGTATATTCAGCGTTTCTGTGTTCGGAGTTCTGCCTGTCGCGATAAGTAGCTGTTCTGCTTCAATGATTCGCTTTTTTCCATTTAGCTTTTTTAATTTCTCCATCTTGTTCAATTCGTTCAAAGGATGCTCCTGTTACTAGATTAATACCTTGTTCTGTTAAGGCTTGCATAATGGCTTCTGAAATTTCTGGGTCATATTCTTTTAACAGACGTGAGCTTCTTTGCATCAATGTTACTTCTGAACCTAAATGATGGAATAGTTGTCCTAATTCCATTCCGATATATCCAGAACCAATAACCGTAAGGCGTTTTGGTACTTTATGTAATTCAAGTAACGTCGTGCTTGTTAAATAATCTACATCTTCTAATCCACGAATATTTGGCACAGAAGGTAAATAACCTGTTGCAATTAAAAATCGTTTGGCTGATAACTGCATCCCATTCACTTCAACAGTTTTTTCATCCACGAATCTTGCTTCTCCTTTTATTAATTCAAAGCCGTAGTCATCAATCAAATCTACATATTTTGAGTTTCGAAGATCATTCACCAGCTCGTTTTTTTGCTTAATCAGTGGTGCTAAATCAACTTTGCCGGCTGAGGTGTTCAATCTGTCACTTTAGGCGTTATTTTGCACCTATTTTAATCGTTATTTTGCATTATAAGTTAATAAGGTTAGAGTCAGGAGGTATATTTAAAAGTCCAATTTCTCAGTTCTAAAATTAAGAAATTGGACTTCTATCGTGACTCCTAAAAAGCGGTCTTATATGTCAAGCGAGCGCTGATTCTTATTAGAGAAAAGCGTTTCGATTGTTAAAGAAATGAGAATAAAGCGTTAAATGTACCATTTTCAAACAATATATAAATCCCTAACCCAATGAATACAATAGGTACAATCCAACGTTCATATTTCTCAATTTTTTCTGATACAAAATCCAAGGAAGCTAAGCGATAGCTGACATAACATAAAACAGCAACCATAATCAAAAAGACAATAACAGCAATAAAGATTTCAGACATATTTAATGTCGTGAAGTATGGTATATAAATCGAAAAGTCATCCGCGCTGGAAGCTAATACGATGAAAGTCATCGTCAGAAATAACTGATTAAATTTTCCAGAGGAGAATAAAGATAAAATACTACTTTCATCTTCATCCTCTTCTCCTTTAATCCATATTTTCACACCTAAGTAAAGTGGTAAAAGTCCAAGTAGTCCGATAACCCATTGCTGAGGAATTAAATTTACAACCCCCTGTGCAACTAAAAGACTTGCTCCTATAACAATTGCAGTCCCTATATATTGTCCTATCCAAATATGTTTTACCTGACCTATTTTTACTTGCGAAAACAAAAGAATTAATATAACGAGATAATCAATTCCTGTTGCTACATATACCGCAGCTGCTGTAAATATCGTTGCGATCATTTTTCCATCTCCAATATTTTAGGGATAGGACTTTTCTTCAAATTGAAAAGCCCTTCCTTAAATTGCGCACAGCATAACCTTATGATTCTGATTTATACCTATTTATCCTTCATTCTCATCAGTCGCAAACTATTTAATGCTACCAAAATAGTTGCTCCCATATCGGAAAGAATCGCAATCCAAAGGGTTAACCATCCCGGGATAACTAATAGTAAGGCAATTATTTTAATTCCGATAGCAAAAGTGATGTTAGCTTTAATGATATTTAAAGTTTTTCGACTGAGTCTTACTGCAAATGGAAGCTTACTTAAATCATCTCCCATTAATGCAATATCAGCTGTTTCAATTGCAGTATCCGTTCCAGCACCGCTCATTGCAATTCCAACAGTAGATGCAGCAAGCGCCGGAGCATCATTAACGCCATCGCCAATCATAGCTACATTATCATGATCCGATTGCATTTTTTTAATATAATCCAATTTATCTTGAGGCATTAATTCTGCCTGAATATCAGATACTCCAACATGCTCTCCTATTGCCTTTGCAGTACCCTGATTATCACCAGTTAGCATTATCGTTTGTTTGATCCCTAACTGATGTAGCTTTTGAATCACATCTTTGCTCGTTTCACGAACTTCATCAGCAACAGCAATCACGCCAAGGATAGTTTGTTCCGTTCCAATAATCATGGCTGTTTTCCCTTGATTTTGTAGAATTTTCACATTGTTTTCAAACTCAAGGCTAAAATCGGAAACATTTAATTCCTTAAAAAGCCTTGGACTACCAATATAGTAAATAGTTCCGTTCACAATCCCTTTTATACCTCGCCCAGTAATCGAAGTGAATTCTTCCACTTTTACATTAGAATAAGGGATATTATCTTGCTCTGCCTTTTTCATTATTGCTGAAGCAAGTGGATGTTGTGATCGATATTCTAAAGCTGTAATGATGGAAAATAGCTCTTTTTCTTCCATTTGATTATTTAATACTTTAAAATCCGTTACCACAGGTACACCTTTTGTCAGTGTTCCTGTTTTGTCAAATGCAATTGCCTTAATGGCTCCTAATTCCTCTAGATAGACACCGCCTTTAATCAACACACCTTTTTTAGCTGCATTCCCAATTGCCGAGACAATCGAGATTGGAGTAGAAATAACTAATGCACAAGGACATCCAACTACAAGAACTGCTAACCCCTGATAAACCCACGTTTCCCAGCTTCCATCAAATAATAAAGGTGGAACGACTGCAACCAAGGCTGCAATAATCATAATGATCGGAGTGTAATATTTCGCGAATTTATCTACGAATGCTTGGGCTGGAGCACGCTCTCCTTGTGCTTCTTCAACAAGATGAATGATTTTGGCAATGGTTGTATCTTCTACGAGTTTGGTTATTTTTACTTCAAGCAGACCTTCTTCATTTAGTGTGCCTGCAAATACTTCATCGTCAACTGTTTTTGCAACAGGAACGGACTCACCTGTAATAGCTGCTTGGTTAATTGCGGAATATCCATTAACAACGACACCATCCATAGCAATCTTTTGTCCGGGTTTCACGATCATGATGTCACCAACAGCGATATCGTCTACATGAATCATTAGTTCTTGCCCATTCCGTCTTACAAGCGCTTCTTTTGGTGCAATATCCATTAGTAAACGAATCGATTGTCTTGCTCTGTCCATAGAGAAGCGTTCAAGTGCTTCACTGATTGCAAAGAGAATAACAACAATAGATGCCTCTGCCCATTCACCAATAATGGCAGCTCCAATAACGGCAACGGTCATCAGGGTTTTCATGTCGAAATCAAAGCGTATCAAATTTTGAAAACCTACTTTAAATAATGAATATCCGCCAATTACAATCGAACCTACAAATAACATGGAAGTTACGAGGTTATCTTCTCCATTTACAAAACGAGAAAGGTAACCAAAAGCAATTAGTAATGCGGCAAACAGCAATGTACTATGTTTTTTATAAAATGGTGTTTTCTCTTCTTTATGAGCCTTAGTGTCATCTTTAACCCTTTGTATCGTTTGATTCGCTAATTTTTCAGGAGATACTTTTAGATTCTCGAAGGCACCTGCTTTTTCAAGTTCTTCAACTGATGCATTTCCATATACATCAATTTTAGAAGCGCCAAAGTTTACTTTTGCATCCTCAACTCCAGCTATTTGTTTTACATTTTTTTCAAACTTCCCCGCACAATTTGCACATGAAAATCCTTCCACACGGTAAACGTTTTTATCTTTAATTACCATAGGTTCTACCCGTCTTTTAGGTTTCTCTTTTGCCACTTTAAGATTTTCAAAAGCACCAGCCTTTTCTAGTTCTTCAACGGTTGCACTGCCGAAGACATCAATTTTAGAAGCTCCAAAATTTACTTTTGCGTCCTGAACGCCTGGAATCTTTTTAACATTTTTCTCAAACTTTCCTGCACAATTTGCACATGAAAATCCTTGGACCCGATAGACGTTCATTTCTTCTTCCATTAGTTTTACCTTTTGTTCAGACATTGACCTTCACTTCTTTCTTATGTGCTAGGGCGATCATCATTATTTGCCTGATATGTTCATCATCTAACGAATAGAAAGCAAGTTTTCCTTCTTTTCTAAAGTTGACAACCCCTTGCTTATAAAGCGTACGTAAATGATGAGATGCATTTGCTATCGTAACACCTAAGATATTTGCTATATCACAAACACATAATTCTTCATCCTGGCACAGAGCATAGGTAATCTTTGCTCTATTTTCATCAGCAATAGCCTTTAACATTTGGCTAACACCAGAAATATCAACTGTTTGTAAATCCCCTTGTATTCGATTAACTTTTTCTTCGTCATAACAAAAAATTTCACAAGTATCTTTCTTTTTCATATTATCACCCCATCTTCATTCAAATATTTATTTGAATATATTATAACCATTTTCAATTCATCATTCAAGCATATATTTGAATTAAAATAAAAGAATAAGTAGGGCATGAAATTCCAGTCTCAAAAATGAATGTTTTTGAGACTTTTTTCTACCACGACTAAATAGAATATATTTATAGGAAATTTTGTCTTTAAAGATTGCTCAATATCTATGTATCATATACCACCTTTTGTGATATAATTTTACTGAAAAGGTGGTATTTTTTTATGAGTCAGTATATTTATGGATATGCTCGAGTGAGTACTCGTCAACAAGATTTAGCACGTCAATTGGATTTATTAGAAAAATATAACTGTAATGAAATTCTGACAGAAAAAATGACAGGAACAAAATCAAACCGGCCAGAGCTAAATCGTTTAAAAGACAAGATAAGACCAGGGGATATCGTTGTTGTAGAAAGTTTTTCAAGATTAGGTAGAAGCACGAAAGATTTAATTGATTTAGTTAATTAGGGTTTACTGAACAT
>DKGO01000101.1 GCA_002453315.1 Caryophanales bacterium UBA6768
TCAGAATTATGAAATTTACTCATATACAGATATTTTTGATTCTAATAAACGAATATTTGAGAATGCCCCAAGTTCATCTTATGTAGATCAATTAACCCAGCTTCCTAATCGCTTGTTTTTGGAAAATTTATTTGATTTAACGAAGGAATTAATTAGTAAAACTAATAATACTTTTGCAATACTTTATATGGAACTTGAAATGTTTCATTTAATCAATGAGGAACACGGATTTAATTTTGGCAATCGTGTCATAAAAACATTATCGGAACTATGGAATAAAGAAATTTCTTCAACATCCACTTTAATCAGATGGGATGGGGTAGATTTTGTTGTACTAATTGATCATGTTAAAACTAAAGATGATGTCATTAAGGTAGCAAAAAGTATTTTATCGGCAGTGGAAAAGCCAATTCAAGTGAATGGAATCGATTTAAAAATAAATTTAAATATTGGTATTAGTTTATATATTAATGATGGAATCGAGTTGACAGAACTTTTAATGAAAGCGAATAAGGCAATGATGTCAACGCAAAAATCTAACCTTCGATATCAATTTTATGACCAAAGTCAAAAAGGGTTGTACAATCAATTATTTATACGAAGATTAGAAATTGAAAATGCAATTAAAAATAATGAATTTGAAATTTATTATCAACCCATCGTTAGCCTACATACAAAATGCATTGTTGGTTTGGAAGCATTAATTCGTTGGCATCATCCAAAGGATGGATTAATTCCACCAAATAAATTTATCCCTTTGGCTGAGCAAACGGGTTTAATTATTGCAATGGGTGAATGGATATTCAAACAAGTAAGTAGCGATATACAACGTTGGGGAAAACAAGGTTTCCAAATGAATGTTAGTATAAATGTATCGATGAGACAATTTAATGATCCGAATTTAGTTGAAAACGTCAAAAGGATTCTTGCACGAAAAGCAATTGACCCAAGCTTAATTACATTAGAATTAACGGAAAGTGTTGTTATACAAGAGATAGATGAGGCAATCGTGAAACTAAAGCAATTGAAAGATTTTGGTGTTAACATTGCGATAGATGATTTTGGTACGGGCTATTCTTCGTTAGGCTATATCATTGATTTTCCTATTGATAGAATTAAAATAGATCGTTCATTTATTAATTCTATTGAAAAAAATAAAAAAGTTGAGGCCTTGGTTTCGGCAATCATCATGATGGGCGAAAAGATGGATATTGATATCGTGGCAGAGGGAATTGAAACGAACCAACAGCTTGAGTTTCTGAGAAATCTCCAATGTAAAATCGGTCAAGGCTATTTATTTGACAAGCCGATGGCGGTGATGGAATTAGAGCACAGATGGTTGGCATGAAAACGAGCCAAAAATTAAAATTGTTCCAGTATAAATTAAGACTCCGTTATTGAAAACGGAGTCCTAATTTTTATTTTGTTAACAGATTCGTTACTTAAAATTTGGTATAACATCTTCTTTTATTGTTGAATAAATTATAACATGTTCAACAATAATTTCCTGAGTGAACCTTATAGAACTGTATCATTCATCATTGCACGGGACAAAGTTTTAATTTGTCCTAATTTCTTGACGCATAAACATTATATAGGATGCAGCAAAACAAATTAGTGTTGCAGCAATTAATCCTGTTAATTGTGGCCAGATTAATAATAGGCTCTGTGCCAAGGGCAGAGGCCCAGCAATTGCACCCGATGTTTGCTCCATTGTTAAGGGGCCAAGACTTCGGACAGAAGGGGATAATAATGTTGTTGTTGATTCTGTAAATAAATAATTTGGTGAAAGCCGCATTAAGTTTATTATTGTCCCTTGTTTTGCTACGACATCACTGGCATTCGTGATAGTGCTTGAACTTAAATAACCTTTAGCGATTATATTTACAATCATTTGATAAAATAATCCGAAAAAAATCCATACTGCAATTCCTGATAAAGCAGAAGTTGCCGCTTGTTTAAAACGAACCGAAAAAAGAATCCCTAAGTTTAACCAAAATGCAATATAAATAATACATAGGCACAAAAAGGATAAAATTCGTAAAGTTTCTTCCAAACTGGGTGGAATGCCTGTAATTAAAATTCCTAGTGCCATAACAAGTAAACCTAAGGTGAAAAATAACACAATGTTAATCAATAATGCAGCCGTAAATTTTGCATTTAAAACAAAATCACGTGGAATCGGTTGTGCCATTAACCGGGGTAATGTACCTTTATGTTGTTCGGAATTTATTGCATCAAACCCAAGTCCAATTCCCAGTAATGGCCCCAAAAAAGTAACGAAAGTAATAAATGGTGGAAGTGTACCGTCTGATAACGTAAATAATTTGAGAAATATATACGAGTCTTTGGCAATTTCTTTTGCACTATCACTGTCAGAGGAAAAATCATTTATTGCAGTAATTGCTGTGTATAACGATCCGATACAGGTTAGTGCAATGATAGCTAATAAAATAATGATCCGCCAACTCTGAAGGTAGTCCGTAAATTCTTTCCTTACAATTGATTGAAAGATAGAGTTATTTTTTTTAGTAGTATTCGTGTGATTATTTAATTTAAATTGTTTTAGTATATTATATAGCTTCATGACGTTCACGTCCTTCAAAATAGCGATGATAGATCTCATCTAAACCATAATTTTTTTGGTTGATTGAATAAAGGGCAACTCCCGTACTGATGATGGTTTCAGCAATTTTAGAAGTAATTTCTTTTCTGCAATATATTTCCATTGATGTGGTGGACAGCCGTTCTATTTTATGGACGCCTGATAACTGTTCGATAGAACTGTATAATACTTGATCGATTAAAGAGACTGTCACCTCAACTATATAAGTGTCCTCAAGAAATAACTGTGAAAGTAACTGTTCCATATCCCCTGTGGCAATTAACTTACCTTTTACAAAAATACCTACCCGGTCGCAAATTTGTTGTACTTGATGTAATTGATGGGAAGATAATAAAACTGTGATACCCTGCTCTTTGTTTAGTTGTTGAATAAGTAAAAGCAGTTCACGCACCCCTTTGGGATCAATTCCAAGCGTTGGTTCATCAAGAATAATTACTTCCGGTTCTTTTATTAATACATCAGCTAAACCAAGTCGCTGCTTCATTCCCCTTGAGTATTTTCCCGTCTTTTTATGTGCGGCATCGGTTAAACCAACCTTCCCTAGTAATTCCCATGCAGATTTTTCAGATTCATTCCGTGAAAATCCGTTCAAAGAAGCTGTATAAAGTAAGTTTTCTAGTCCGGTCATATGTTGATAAAAACCGAGGTTATCCGGAAGATACCCTACTTTCCTCTTTACCTTAAGGGGTTGAGTTATGGAATCAAGCCCACAGACGCTAATGGTTCCGGAGGATGGTTCTGTCAATCCAAGCATCATTAATATAGTAGTTGACTTCCCGGCACCGTTTGGTCCAAGCAATCCAAATATTTCTCCTTTACGGATGGATAGCGATAAGTTATTGACAGCAGGGTCTTCATCATAAATTTTTGTCAAGTTATTTAACGTAATAATCGGTGTCGCCACGGCCTATCTCCTCCCGTATTTTCTAAAAATATAATAAAGACCGATTGCAATGACAGCTATTATTGAAATTCCTACAAATCCCCATAGTGTAGATGTTTTGACTGAAACACGAAATGCGGCTTCAGAAGCAACTTCAGCTGTTTCTGCATTGAAAGTTGTCACATAATCCCCGGCAATTGCATCATCGGCAGCAGATATAGTTGCTTTAACAGAGACCTTTTCTCCTGTTTTTAATACAGGAATTTTATCTTGATCAAATGTTGCTTCCCAATTTGCGGGAGTATTTGCTTTTAGTTGTATGTCTGTTAAATCTGCTGTTCCATCATTTTCAATCACAAGTTCGACCGTTTTATCTTTTCCGGCTGTAACACTGGTGCTAAGATTACCGTCCGGTGTCGTCAAAGACATACTATATTTTCCAGTAATAGCGGCCTCTAGTTCAATTTCTGAAGATGTGGAACCAGAAGAGGCTTGAATAGGGATTGTATACGTTTCTTCTTTAACATTTTCGGCTGGTTGTATTTCAATATCGATATCCTTTGTTTCATTTGGTTCAACGGTAACAGAAGTCACACTATTACCATCTATTTTAAATTGGACGCTCCAACCTTCAGGAGTTTTTGAACTTAAGGCATAGTGCTGTTTATCAGCCGTGTAATTTTTAAGTGTTGTTGTATAAGAAAATGTTGAGTTAGCATCTCCCTCCATATTGGACTGATCTGTGGTCAATTCTGTTTTAAAAGTCCCTTCTTCTGATACATTGATGAGAAATGGTAACGATGAATGTGCATCATCATTCCCGTTGGCAATGAGCGTAAAAGTATAGTCGTCTTTTTCTACTTTCAATGGTATAGTCACTTCTACAGTTAAGCCTTCTTCACTACCCGGCCTCACGGACAATTGTTTCACACTATGTCCACCCGCAATTATTGAACTTTCCCAATCTTTAGGAAGGTCTTTTATCTCAAATGTTACATTCTGTATGGTATCACCGTCATTAATTAAATCTACGTTATACGTTATTGTTTCACCCGGTGTTACCGAAAGCCCTGAATATGGCGTGTAAAGAATAAGTGTTTCCGCAGCATGAACTTTACTAATACTTGTTAATGAACTGCCTATTAACACGATAAGCATTATCGATATAATTTTTTTCCACATGATAACATTCCTCCTAAATTAAGTTGTTCATAATTAATACGAATAGTTTTTTGATTTGGATTTGTTTTTTTGCAAAATTTTTGATAAATATATATATAAATAAATAAAAGGGGGAGGTCGCATGGTTGGCCAAGAAAAATAAGAAGCATTATTGAAGTTAATTGGTAAAGGATGTAGACGTTCTTTTGATGAATTTTATGAAAATTATATTTCCTTTGTTCTTCATATTGCATTGAAAGTGCTTGGGGATCAGATGGAAGCAGAAGATATTGGTCATGATATCTTTTTAGAGATTTATCAAAAACCACATGAATACAATGCCGATAGAGGAAGTGTCAAAGCTTGGCTAGCTGTAAAAACGAGAAACCGGTGTATCGATCGATTGCGTAAACGACAACCCGTACTTATCAATAAACTTGAATTATTGGATACAAAAGATGCCATTCAAACAGAAATGTGTGTATTAAGAAAACTTGAAAAGGATATCCTACTGGATGCGTTAAAATATATCCCAGAAAAACAACGAGAAGTCATTTATGGAGCATATTTCGAAGATAAAACCCAAAGGGAATTGGCAAATTCCTTAAATAAACCTCTTGGGACTGTCAAATCAATGGTCCGTTATGGACTAAATAACTTACGTAAACAAAATAAATTGATTCAATGGATAAATACTGGTGGGGAGTGAGAAACATGGAACAAAACCACGTAAATGAAGCAATTATGATTGATTATGTTTTAGGAAAACTTTCGTCCAATAAAAACGAGGCCATAGGACAACATATTATGAACTGTAGTGATTGTAAAAAAGAATTACGATATTGGGAACATTTGCTAAATGTGGAAAGTAATCTTCAACCTTCACCAGTTTTAATAAGTAAGATTTACGAAAGTATTGATAATAAACAAATTGCTAAAAAGAAGCGAAATTGGAAAAAAGCAACACTAGTGATCACCAGTTTTGCCACAGCTATTCTTGTATTATTCAGTATTTACTATATGAACTTTGATAACGTATTTATAAATAAACGAGATCAAAATTATGTGATGGTTCAACATGACAAAAAACAAGAACAGAAGTTAATTAGAAATCCGGAGACAGATCAATTAGATATTTCCCCTGTTACAAATAATCAAAATATTCATGGTGAGGTTTGGTTAAATAAAGAAACTAATGAACTGATGTTAAGAGTGGATGGTCTTGCACCGATTAAATCCCAAGATTATCAGTTGTGGATTATTCATACAAATGATGATTGGAATGGAGAGATATTACATTTAGAAAACGGTTCGGCTCGTGTTTATTACAGAAGCCCTGATATTAAACTTTTACGCTTTTTGAGGGTAAGTGTTGAGCCACTGGGAGGAAGTAATCTACCAACAGGCCCGGAGACATTTTATGTCGATTTAAATAATAAGTAAACTTGGATTGTATTTTTGGCTATAGTTAAAATGTTGCATGATGGAATTAGAGCATAAATGGTTAGCCTGAAACAAGCTAAAGATTAAAACTGTTCTTGTATAAATTAAGAACAGTTTTTTATTTTGTCCCTGTATAAAATTGTTTTGCGAGATAAAAAATAGAAATCAGTTCATATAAAAAAATTAATTCATGTGGAAGTGATGAAATTTCTTTATTTGTCGATGGTTTACTAGTTTTCCAATAAAGGTCTAGTAATAATTTCAATTCTTGTTCATAATAGTCAATTTGTGAATCACTATCCGCTTTTAGATTTTTTTCTAATTCTACTGCAACATTTGTCAGTAGCTTTAGCTCTTCTAATAGGAAAGAGGATTTTTCAATATATAAATCTTTTATATTTGAGACGTGGTAATGGATAAGCTTTAAATCATTGATTTGTGATTGGATACTTGGGAAGTCGCCTTCCTTTTCCTGGCCAAATGGATAAAAACCCGAACCATCCACCTGAAATCGAACTAATTCTTCTGTTTTCCTAAGGAATTTTCTGGAAGATTCTAATTGTTCATCATAATTAATTGTCTTATTATCTGAAACATACAGTTTTATTCGAATGAGATGTAACAATGTATTGATTAAACTTCTATAAATTTCATTAATATTTTTATGGATGTCTTTCATGTAATTAGGCGGCAAAATGAACATATTAACGAGGGTTGACACAACGATACCAATCGATGTGGTCCCTAAACGAATAAAAAACGACATGAAATAATTGTCGTGGATGACTTCAACCATGGCAACAGCGGTAATTGTTGCTACGAGTAACCCGGCATGAAGTCTCAATTTGTAACAAGTTAAAATTGTTAATGATGCAGCTAAAGTATAGGTAAGTGCTGAATTACCAAATAGCGATATAAATAATACAGCATAAAAAGAGCCAATGGCTGAAGCAGGAAAACGAACAATTCCTTTTTTAATAGAATCGGCAGCGGTTGGTTCAAGTGTGACAATAGCTGTGATAACAGCGAATACTGGTGGCCAACCAATCCATAAACATAATAATGCAGTCACAAAGACTGCAACAGTTGTTTTAACAATACGATTTCCGGGTAATCTCATTTTTTCACCTAATAGATTTATATATTATCAACTATTATATACAATTGGACTTGATTTTGGTAATAAATAGAGAATAATTATCTTGTAAAATCATTGTCAAATGCAATTAAAAACTATAGCGAAAAAGAATAAAATTGATAATTTTTACAAAAATAATAGTAATTGAAATACAATTGTAATATTAATTAAATCTATTTGTCATTTAATGATGTTATACTACTAAATAGTGAATTAACTAGAAAACATAGATAAGTTATTTTTTAGAAGTGGGGGAATCAAGTTTGAACAGAATTTTAACGGTCATTGCTGTAATGGCAGTTTTATTAATAGGTAGTGTAGTATTTCCATCTACTTCATCTGCTGATCCGACTAATTTAGACGAGGTGAAGGCAGAACGTCAAAAACTAAAAGAAAAACTATCAGATAAAGAAAAAGAAATAGTTAAGGTACTTGATGAAATAGAGGAATTACATCAAGAAATTGTAAAAATAGAAGATGCTTTAAAAGAAAATAATAAACAAATTGAAGAAACAAATAAAGCAATTAATACATATCAGGATGAGATTGATGAAATTCAGGTTGAAATTGATTTATTAAACGTCGAGATAGATAAAAGATCTAGTATATTAAAGGAACGAATTTCAAACTACCAATTCAATGGTGGAAACATTCAGTTTTTACAAGTAATTTTGGGCGCTTCTAGTTTTAATGATTTTATTTCCCGCTATGCAGCAGTTGTACAAATAACACAAGCAGATGCCGATTTAATAAAAAAACAAGAACGAGATCGAAAATTAGTAGAATTTAAACAGGATAAGATAGAGAAGAAATTAGAAGAAAAAGAAAATTTAATGGTTGAATTAAAAGAAATACAAGAGACAATTGAAGCACAAAAGAAGAAAACAGCTGAAGAAAAGAAAAAGCTTGAAAAATCCGAAAAGAAATTAAAGGATGAAAAGGCAAGGCTAAATTCAAAGGATAATAATTTGGCAAATTTAGAAGCCAACTATAGATATGGTATGAGTCAGTATAGCCCAAGGGCAACGGCGGTAAAATCTACTAAAACGAAGGTTAATTTCAGTGGTGGAGGAAGTAAGTCAGCTGCCATAAGTGCAGGAAGGACACAATTGGGTGTTCCATATGTGTATGGTACGATGAGTCCAGGAAGATATTTTGATTGTTCAGGTTTTGTTTCCTGGGCATACAAACAAGCTGGTTATAACATTTCAAGAAGTACTGCTGGGTTATCCACTACAGGTTCTGCTGTTTCACTGGGTCAGGCCCAAGCCGGTGATTTAATCTTCTTTAATACTATTGGCACAAACAGACACGTAGGGATATATTTAGGAAATGGGAACTTTTTAGCGGCGAACACTACAAATGGTGTAGAAGTAAAAAATATTAAAGATCCCTATTGGAGAGACACATTTAAAGGGCACTTAAGAAGAATTAATTAATTTAAAACTTTATAAAACGCATCGAGATGATATGGTGCGTTTTTGATTTTTATTATTACTATTAATAGAATTTGAATTATAAACATTTTTAGTAAAAGAGACAATAGTTTTATTGGGGGATTTAAATTGAGAAAAGTGTTAATAGCTTTTAACGTACTAGCAGTTGTTTTTCTATGTAGTTTATTGTTACCTGACGAAGCATCGGCAGCAAAAAGTTTAAATGATGTCAAAAAAGAACGAAAAGAAATCAAAAAGGATTTGACCGAGGCGGAAGAAAAGGTTGCTGATGTTCTACTAGAAATTAAAGATTTGAATACAGAACTTGATGAATTACAAGAAATGATCGATGCTAATGAAGAGGTACTTTCAGAGGTAACAGATGAAAAAAATGAAGTAGAAGATGAAATAGATGAAATAGAAGCACGTATAGAAGAGAGATTTAATATTTTAAAAGAAAGAGCCCGGACCTATCAATCTTCTGGGGGTTCAATCCAGTACATAGAAGTAATTTTTAATGCTAGTAGTTTTTCAGAATTTATTCATAGATTGTCGACTGTCTCTACTATTGCAAAGACGGATACAGAGTTAATCGAGGCTCAAGAAGAAGATAAGGAAATTGTTGAAGGGAAACTGTCAGAATTAGAGGAATTAGAAGATGAATATAAAGGTATTGAAGAAAATTTGTTAGTACAAAAAGAGTCAGTTTCTGATAAAAAAACAGATGTTAAAAAGAAGCAAAAAAAACTCTCTAAAGTAGTTTCATCATTAAAGATGAAAGATAAAGATTTGAAAAAATTAGAGAATAAAATAATTGCTCAACAGAGCAAACCGAAAGTTACTTTAGCTTCAGGTGGTCCAACTTATTCCGGTGGAAAACTAGCCTGGCCAACTGTGGGAGGTTACATTTCTAGTGGTTTGGGACAACGTTGGGGAAGACTTCATAAAGGAATCGATATAGCCCGAAGAGACCGAGGCTCAGTGCCACCTATCTTTGCAGCTGATGGGGGAACCGTTGAAAAAGCAGGATACAGTGGTGGATTTGGTAATTTAGTTGTCATTAACCACGGAAACGGTATGAAGACGAAGTATGCTC
Organism: Caryophanales bacterium UBA6768; assembly: GCA_002453315.1. The sequence continues at coordinate 9,784 of DKGO01000101.1, forward strand.
ATTTGTCATCAATCCATGTTAGTAGTGGACAAAAAGTTTCCAGAGGACAAACTATCGGGATTATGGGGCGTACAGGTAATGCAACTGGAGTACATTTACACTTTGAAGTTCATGTAAATGGGTCATTAAAAAATCCGGTAAGTTATGTAAGATAAGAAAAAAATAAAAATTCCCTTAAATTATGTTCCTTTCTTGTGAACCTAAATAAGGGATTTTTTTTATTTATAAATAGTTGTCGGAATTTCTGAACATACTGATAATCAAACTATTTTGGAGTTCATTATTATTTCGATATGATATAGAAGGAAGTTGTGATAAAGATAGTTAGGAGAATAGATATTGATTACTGATAAATTTAGGCAGATGGACCATGATATTAACCCTATCTATTTGCAAAGATGGTCGCCAAGGGCATTTTCAAAAAATCGGGTTGAAAGAGAAAAGTTACATGCTATTTTTGAGGCTGCAAGGTGGGCACCTTCGGCAGCTAACTTGCAACCGTGGCGATTTATTTTTGTAGAAAGTAAGCAGGATAAAAAAAGATTTTTAAGTTTTGTAAATGAAATAAACGTAGAATGGTGTCAACATGCCCCAGTCCTAATGGCAATGGTTTCTAAAACGACAAGAAATGACCAAGGAGCAAAAAATATCACTCATGCTTTTGATACAGGGACAGCATGGGGATATTTGACATTAGAAGCAACGAGACAAGGACTTATCACACATGGGATGGGTGGTTTTGATCGAATAAAGGCAAAGGAAGTATTGAGCATTCCAGAAGAATATGATGTACAGGCCATTGCTGCCATCGGATATCATCATCATTCAACAGAAAATTTATCTGAAAATAATAAAAAACGTGAATTTCCTTCTAATAGAAAAAAGATTAATGAATTTGTATTTGAAGGTAGCTTTGCGGAAAAATAAATGTGATGATGGCCGGCTTTCGTTTGAGAAAATGTTGAAATCCAACATATTAAACGAAAAATTAACAAATTAAAATACGTCATTTTTGTAATATAAAGTCAGTGGGGGAACATGAAATCCTCACTGACTTCAATGTTATGCTACTTGACATTCAGGGCATCTTCCATATACTTCAAACTTATGTCCCTCAATATCATAAGCGTGCAACATTTCCAGCACATCATCCATAGGACAAAGTTTGATTTTTTTAGTTTTACCACAATGGCTACAAATAAAATGATGATGATGTCCGTCACTACAATTCATTCTAAAATGTTTTTCGCCTTGTAAATCAGTTGATTCTAATATGCCCAGCTCATGAAAGAGATGCAGGTTACGATAGACAGTATCAAAACTAATTCCCTCATCAATATTTTCAATATGTTGATATAACGCTTTTGCTGTATGATATTTATCCTCTTGGGCAAAAAAGTCAATAATATCTTCTCTTCTTTTCGTTATTTTATAACGTTTTTTTACTAATAATTGTATCGCTTGTTGTTTATTCATTAGTTATCCCCTTTTCCAATGGCTGTAAGAGTGCCTTTTATTCGTGATTTTCACTTTAAAAACTGGAATGAAATCGCTAAAATTAAAAAGACAATGGAAACCATGACAATGGTTCCTCCGGGAGGAATTCCAATATAGTAACCTGAAATAAGGCCAATGATTACGGCTCCTTCGGCAAATAGGATTGAATAAAAAATTAACTGTTTAAAGCTAGAGGAAAACCTCATTGCTGTTGCAACAGGAATAGTCATTAATGCTGAAACTAATAGTATTCCAACGATTCTAATGGAAGCTGCAATGACAAGGGCGGTTAAAACGATAAAGATAAAATGAATGAATTTTGAATGAATTCCAGATACGGTTGCATGTTCTTCATCAAAAGATAGTGTTAATAATTCTTTATAAAAAATAAAGATGGTGACGATGACAACGATAAAAATAATGAAAATAGTCACTAAATCAATTTTACTAACAGCAGATACCGAACCGAATAAATAGTTAAATAAATCAGTATTAAATCCATTTGCTAAAGAGATAAAGATAACACTAAGCCCAACACCACCACTTAAAATAATCGGAATTCCTATTTCTTCATATGCTTGATAGATACTTCTTAATTTTTCAATTAAAATCGCGCCAATAACGGAAAATCCCATCCCACTGTATAAAGGACTAAGCGTAAAAGAAAGAAACTGTTTTTCCAACAATAATCCAAACGCAATCCCGGCTAAGGTAACGTGGGATAGAGCATCAGCTAATAATGCCAATCGACGAACAACGAGAAAGGTGCCTAGTAATGGTGCAATAATACCGATTAAGATTCCCGTGTATAATGTATAACGTAAAAAATCAAATTGTAAAAAATCTGCTAGCATAATGTCCTCCAAACTAAAGAAAAATTTAATTTGTTATCTTCACTCATCAACGATTAATCATGATTATGAACAACGACCTGAACAGGATGACCATAGATTTCAGTTAACGATTCAGCGGATAATTCGGTATATTGCTGAGAATTCCCATGAAAATGTAAGGTTTTATTTAAACAGACGATATCTGTCGCGTGTTTTGTCATTGCTCCAGTGTCGTGTGTGACGAGTAATAGTGTCATGTGTTGTTTTTCATTTAATTCATGTAAAATATCATAAAAATGAGCGACGTTTTGATAATCAACTCCAACAGTAGGTTCATCTAAAATGAGTAATGCTGGTTCACTCACTAACGCCCGAGCAATAAACACTCGTTGTTGTTGTCCACCCGAAAGATTACCAATGTTTTCATGTAAGTAGTCTAGCATATGAACTTTTTCAACGGCTTGCTCAATTTTACTGCGGTGCTTTTTAGTTAAAAATTTTAAATATCCTAGTTTAGAAGTGAGTCCCATAGCAACTACTTCGAAAACAGTGGCGGGAAAATTTTTGTTAAAAGCATTTGCTTTTTGGGAAACGAAGCCGATTTTGCTCCAGTTGGAAAATTGATTAAGTGGTTCGTTTAATAAATATACCGATCCTCTGTCGGGTTGTAATAAACCTAAGATAATTTTTATGAGTGTAGTTTTTCCACCACCGTTAGGGCCAACAAGTCCCATAAACATTCCACGTTTAATATCTAAATTAACATTTTTAAGAACTTCTTTATTTCCGTACGAAAAATGGATGTTATCCATACGAACGACAGAGTTTGACAATATGAACCCTCCCTATTTCATCGCTTTGTCTAATGTATCAAGATTTTTATACATTAATGTTATATATGTTTCATTTTGCTTTATATCTTCCTCTGTTAAAACTTCAAGGGGATGAATGGTTAAAGACTCAGCCCCGATATGTTCCTGAACAATTGAAGCAATACGGTTTGAACTCGTTTGTTCAAAGAGAACATATTGAATGTTATTTTCCATTGCAAGTTTCGTAATATTGGCTAACTCCCTTTGGGACGGTTCTTCACTAGATGATAGTCCACTAATAGCAATTTGTTCTAAATCATATCGATTTTCCCAATAGCTATAGGCTGCATGTGTGACGAGTATTTTTTTGTTACTTTTTTGACTTAATGTATTTTGGAAATCTTCATCTAATTTTTGTAATGATCCTTCCAGTTCTTTGAATTGATTGGTAAAAATACCTTCATTTTCTGGGCTAATATTGATAAGTTCTTCTTTAATTAGTGCAGCAATAGCAATCATTTTTAATGGGTCAAGCCAAATGTGCGGGTCTAAATCGTGATGGTGATTGTCATCTTCATTGTCAGACTTTAAAAATAAATGATCCTGTTTGCCTATTTCAATTAATTGAACCTGTCGATTCTGAAGTGAACTAGCTACCGATTCTGAAAAACTTTCCATTCCACTACCGATATAAAAAAATGCATCTGCATTAGCAATTGCTGTAATTTCCTTTGTTTTTGGCTCATAGGTGTGAGCATCGACACCCGGTGGGTAAATTGATTTAACATGTGCGACATCTCCAGCAATTTGTGCTGTTATAAATTCAATCGGATAAATGGAAGTGAATATAAGTAAATCTTGATTATCACTGCTATTATCTTGTTCATTTGAACAACTGGTAAAAATAAAAATACTAATGATGACTAATAAGCCAGTTATTAAATAACGTTCACGCAAAGTAATTCCTCCAACTTCATAAAAGTATGAATTTATTATATCGTAATGATTACGATTTGTAAAAAGGAATGATTACGATTTGGCCTTTAAGGCTAAAATTATTTATCTCCTCTCCAGTATATGAAACTTGTTTATTATAATCGGAATATTGTGTTAATTTAAATGTGCCTTATTGTTAATGTCTTTTTTGGATTATTGAGACGAGAACACCAGTTCAATTTGCTATTACAGAAATTATGCTCTATAATGGACATAGAGGTGGCTTTATGTCAATTAAAGATAGAACGACCCATTTGATGGTGATGCTTCCAATCGATCTTCTGGAAGAGATTGAAGAATATAGAGACGAAAACCGTATCAGAGGGAAACATGAAACAATTAGAACCCTAATTAAAAAAGGGCTCACAAGTTCTGAGGAATAAACGTAACCCCGAATGACAGGCATGGATGAACATGTTTGTCATTCGGTTTTTTTATGGCGATGGACATGCTACATATCCATTACTTATTTTTATTCATACGCATATGTCTTTGACCAACCGCGCTTCATTCAAATAAGAAACATTCTCCATGTGATACCTTCGGCACAAACGATTTTTTTCCTCATATTTATATATCCTTTTGAACAATGTACAATATTTTTCATCGCAGCTAAAATCCCTGTACCATCAATGATAACAAATAATAATTATCTTTTTTTGAAATCATACTCTCTCCAAAAGTATGATTATATGGTGTTTCATCTACTTTATTATTCGACTTTCTTCACTTATTAAGAGAAGTTTTTCAACTTTATTTCGAGGAACTTTTACTCTTGGTGAGCACATCGTTATTATACGGTGGTGGGGTATGTTAAGATGAAGATAATGGAAAAGAATAAGGGGGGATTACCATTGATGTCAACACATAAAACGACGAAGAGAGGTTCGTCAGAAAAACAAGCCCTAATCAGTAGACTCAAACGGGTAGAAGGGCAAGTTCGTGGAATTCAGAATATGATTGAAAACGATCGTTACTGTATTGATATTACTGTCCAAATTAGTGCAGTTAATGCTGCATTGAAACAGGTTGGCTTTTCGCTATTAGAGCAACATGCGAATCACTGTGTGAAACATGCCATTGAATCTGGGGATGGAGGTGCAGCGGTCGAGGAGCTCATCCAGGTCATTAAACAATATGCAAAATAATGGGGGTGTGAGGATATGAAAAATCAATCCTTTCATGTGCAAGGGATGACATGTGCCGCATGTTCGTCCCGTGTGGAAAAGGTTTTAAATAAAATAGATCATGTAAATGCTAAGGTAAACTTGGCAACGGAAATAGCATCTGTAGAATATGATCAGGAAAAAATTCAAGCCGACGATATCATTCAAAAAATTAAAAAAATTGGTTATGATGTCGAGGAGGCAAAATCAATGCTGCAATTAACAGGCATGACGTGTGCTGCTTGTGCTGCAAGAATTGAAAAAGTATTACAGAAGAAGCCTGGTGTGACTAATGCTAGTGTTAATCTGGCTGCGGAAACAGCCTCCCTGACGTATTATCCGGATTTATTATCGGAAAAGGAAATTATTGAATCAATCCCAAAAATTGGATATGATGCATCGGTCCGCGAAGGTCAAGGTAAAAGCGATGCAAAACAAGAAGAAGTCCGTAAAATGAAAATAAAATTAATCATCGCTGCTATTTTATCTATCCCATTGCTGGTGACGATGTTGGACCACTTATTAGGGATGACATTGCCTAGCATCTTTATGAACCCATGGTTTCAATTTGCACTTGCAACACCAGTACAATTTATTATTGGCTGGCAATTTTATAAAGGTGCCTATCATGTATTGAAATCAAAAAGTGCCAACATGGATGTGCTTGTTGTCTTAGGTACTAGTGCAGCTTACTTCTATAGTTTGGTGGAAGCATTTCGAACAATTGGTCATGCTGCCTATGAACCGCATCTATATTTTGAAACGAGTGCGATTTTAATTACCTTAATTTTATTTGGTAAATATTTAGAATCAAATGCAAAAGGAAAAACAACTGAGGCAATTACGAAATTAATGGAACTGCAAGCAAAAGAAGCCCGCGTTATCCGGGATGGAAAAGAACAACTTATTCCAATTGATGATGTTGTTGTAGCTGAGCGTATTGTTGTTAAACCTGGTGAAAAGATACCCGTTGATGGTATCGTTGTAAAAGGATCTACTTCTATCGACGAATCAATGCTAACGGGTGAGGCCATCCCAGTAGAAAAACTGAAAGATGCTGAAGTGATTGGTGCAACACTGAATGTGAATGGAACGATTGAAATGGAAGCCACGAGAATTGGTAAGGATACAACATTTGCATCCATCATTCGTGCTGTGGAAGATGCCCAAGGACAAAAAGCCCCAATTCAAAGAATGGCGGATATTATTTCAAGTTATTTTGTACCGATAGTGATTGGTATTGCAATCCTCACGTTTATTATATGGTTCACGCTAGTCCAGCCTGGCGAATTAGAATTTGCCTTAACTGCTTCAATTGCAGTGCTTGTGATTGCTTGTCCGTGTGCATTAGGATTAGCGACACCAACTTCGATTATGGTTGGAACTGGTAAAGGAGCGGAAAATGGTATTCTGTTTAAAGGTGGCGAACATCTTGAACGGACTCACGAAATTAATACCATTGTCTTTGATAAAACAGGAACGATTACAAAAGGTGAACCAGAAGTAACAGATTTTATTGGAAATGAAGAGACATTACAATTGCTAGCAAGTTCGGAAAACGACTCTGAACATCCATTGGCAACGGCGATTGTCAAATATGCAAAGGAAGAAGACATCGAATTGTTATCGACAGAATATTTTTCTGCGATAACTGGTCATGGACTACAAGCGACAATTGGTGGTAAGGAAATTTTTGTTGGAACAAGGAAATTGATGCGAGATAATGATATTCAAGTAATTACTGAAATGGAGCAAGAATTAGAAAATTTCGAACACGATGGTAAAACAGCCATGCTTGTTGCTGTAGATGGGAAATTGGAAGGCATTGTTGCTGTTGCCGATACAATAAAAGACAATGCAGTAAAAACGATGGAAATGTTACATGATAAGGGTATTGAAATAGTAATGCTCACTGGTGACAATGAACGAACAGCAAATGTCATTGCAAAACAAGTCGGAATCGACCGTGTTATTGCAGAGGTTTTACCAGAGGATAAGGCGAATACAATTCGGGCATTACAAGATGAAGGAAGAAAAGTTGCCATGGTTGGTGACGGGATTAATGATGCACCAGCCTTAGCGATGGCTAATATCGGGATTGCAATTGGATCGGGAGCAGATGTTGCGATTGAGGCGGCCGATGTCACAATTCTTGGTGAGGATTTAACATTAGTTCCACGTGCCATTGAATTAAGTAAAGCGACAATAAAAAATGTGAAACAAAATTTGTTTTGGGCATTTGGATATAATACAGTCGGCATTCCTATTGCGGCACTCGGTTTACTTGCCCCGTGGATCGCAGGAGCAGCGATGGCGTTATCTTCAGTAAGTGTCGTACTGAATGCTTTACGATTAAAAAGGGTTACTGTTTAATTTATTTATTGTGGTCATGAGTAGTCTTCTCACGGCGAGAGATTCGCTGTTTCTAAATGAAAGGGACAGCTTCCCTCGTTTAATTTTAAGGATTTAGCTGTTTCTAAATGAGAGGGACGACTTCCCTCATTTAATTTCAGGGATTTTGCTGTTTCTAAATGA
>DKGO01000104.1 GCA_002453315.1 Caryophanales bacterium UBA6768
CTCATGAAGATCCCTCCTGACCTTTTTACCCGAATTAAACATCTGTAAAGAGTAATCTTTTCTAGAATCTTAATTTGACCAATTTCCTCTCCAACCAAAGCAACAAATGGACGAGGCCTAAAGTGTAAAACGAAGTATAGTATTAGCATACCACACCGTAAAAAACTACCATTAAAAAAATCTTTTTGTCGAAAAATTGTCAATTGTCCTGAAATCATTTAGGGCCGTTTTGTTATGATGTAACGAAATGTACCCACCATTCACCTTTGCATTATCTAAAATCTTATTTTAACTATTGGAAAGGAGGGCCAATCATACTATAAAATAATGTCACCATATATGATAAGATGAGGAGGAACTATAATGTCGAATCAAAGGCTTCAGAGAAAAGGTATTTTAACTAATTTATTGAAGAGACGAAAAAGCATCCCTGGACTTAGTGAAAATTCCGCATCCAATCAATCTGAATCTGCATTACTAGATTACTACATTTCATTCGTCCAAAATCATCCAGATATCATATTAATTATTGCATTAGATGGAGAGGTCATTGCCACCAATAAAAGTAATGGTAATAATTATTTAGGTTTTCACGATAAACAACAGGTTCTATCTAAGGATTACATGACAGAAAAAGAGTATGATTTATTAGAAGATGCCTTCAATAAAGCCAAAAGGGGAAAGTCCACCCAAATAGAATTTACGCTAACAAACAAACAGGGAAAATTAGCCTTTTTGATTGGTACCTTTATTCCAATCAGTTTAACTAAAAGACATATAGAAGCTGTTACACTTATACTAAAAGACTTGACGGATTTTAAACAATTGGAAAAAAAGTATGAACTAAAGGTGAATCATTTAGAACAAGCACAACAAATTGCTAATATCGGTAGTTTTGAATATGATATAGCACAAGACATTTTTAGCTGTACCGATGAATGTTACCTTTTTACAGGGATTGACATTTCCGAATACACCCTTGATAATTTATTTTCCATCATTCATCCGATAGACCAAGAATATATTCAACATTTATTTAATCGTGCTATAAAAAAGGGAATAGGTTTTTCTACTGAATACCGTATTTATCACAGGAAAACGAAGGAATTACTTTACATGAATACTAACGTTAAAGTAATTCTTGAAAACGATCAACCAGCCAAACTTGTTGGTGTCATGCAAGATATTAGTAAATTGAAACAACTTAATTTACAGCTGGAAGATACCAATGAACAATACCAAAATATTTTCAACCAACTACATGTTGGTATTTGGATGAGGGAATCGTTTGGTGGAAACATCACATTTGCGTCAAAAGGCTTAGCATCTATTTTACAAATTCCCCTTGAATCAATTTATAAGCACCCAAATAGCCTAGAAAGTTTAATTTTGCCTGGTTATGAAAAAAGAATTGCCGAAAAAAATGAGCAACTTAAAAAGGGCCATAGAACGGAGCACCGATATCGGATATTAGATGGAGAAGGAACGACAAAATGGATTTACGAACAATTGATTCCTGAGTTAGATAATAATGGTGAGATCAGCCACATATTTGGCAGGATTGCTGACATTAGCCACGAAATTGAGATGGAAAGTAAATTGGCGTTTATGTCAAGAAATGATGGATTAACTACTCTACCTAACCAACATAGTTTATATGAAAAATTAGATGATTATATATTACGGGATGATATTAAGAATTTCGCTTTACTATCCATCGATATTGATAATTTTAGTTGGATTAACAACTTTTTAGGTCATAATGTTGGTAATGAAGTGTTACAATCTATTTCTAACAGATTGATCAAATCGAGGCCAGACAACGGGTATTTAGCAAGATTGGCCAGTGACTCGTTTGTTTATATTGTTGCTAATTTTAATGATAAAAATGAGATAATAAAGTTTGCTAATGAGCTTAAATCGTCTATAAAAGCAGCTTATTTGGTCGAAGACTATGAGCTGTATGTCACGTCTAGTATCGGTATTAGTTTTTATCCTGAGAATGGGGATAACAAGTTAGATTTGCTAGAAAATTCGAATAGTGCCTTAACTTTTGCTAAAGAGCTGGGGAAAAATAATATTCAAATTTATTCCTTTGATAGGGATCTTGCCACACATAAAAAATATGTATTGGAATTAGATTTACGCAAAGCGATTCAAAATGAAGATTTTGAACTTTATTACCAACCAAAGGTAAACCCAAAAACAGGGGCTATTCTCGGGGCAGAAGCATTAATTAGATGGGTCCACAAAGAATGGGGCGTCGTTTCCCCTGCCGAATTTATTCCGATAGCTGAGGAAAAACATTTAATTCATCATATTGGCAACTGGGTTATTAAAACCGTTTGTGCTCAACTGAAATCATGGAAAGAACAGGGTAAAGAGCTTTATCCGATTTCCATCAATATATCGCCAATTAGATTTTTAAGAAATGACCTTGTTGGGGTCATTCAAAGGGAGTTAGAGAAAAATTACGTTGATCCTAAATTGATCGAAATCGAAATTACTGAAGGCACACTTTTAAGAAATGAAACGTATGTCTTAGACACATTAAACCGATTAAGGAAGCTCGGTGTCATTATTTCTTTAGATGATTTTGGTTCAGGCCATACGTCATTTCTCTATTTACAAAACTTTGACATCGATACGTTAAAAATTGATAAAAGGTTTATACAAAATGTTAATGTGGAAAATAGTAAAAATACTGCTATCATTACTTCATTGTTCCATATGGCTAAAGGACTCAACATGAACATCGTCGTGGAAGGCGTGGAAGAATATGAGCAATTAGAATTTTTAAAGCAAAAGGAATGTGATGCCGTTCAAGGCTTTATTTACTCAAAAGCAGTTCCAGTACACCAATTTGAAAAATTAATGACCCAACATTATTTAAAACCAAAGAAAAAATTTATCATGCCTGAAAAGGAAAGAAGAAAATATTTTCGATTTATCTTGCCACATTATCTACCGGTCACATTAAAAATAAATAGAGTGAACAATAAACAAGTAAATATGGGAACTGCCACCATTTTAGTTGAAAATATTAGTTTGGGTGGCTTAAAATTATTAACAACACTAAGATTACCCGTCATTTCAAATATGAAGCTTAGTTTCCAATTCAGCATAATGGATGAAGATTTTAATTTAAATGGTATTTTAGTTTATAAAGAACCTAAAACAAAAGAAGTTTTTTCCTACGGCGTTTCCTTTGAAGATATGTCAGAAGGAGAAAAGGATCAGTTGGCTAAAGTCATTAACCGGATGACTGCATTAAAGAGATTAAATAACGAAATACCTAACACTGAATTTATCACAGTCAGTTCTACAAAGTTTTTTGAACAACATTTAATTTAGTATTTTTGAGTAGGAGTTGTGCCAATGTTATCCCATAGAAAAGAACCTTTTCGTTATACTTTTGAAAAGCCCATTGATTGCCTGTTTGAAATTACTGAAGTAAGTGATCATGAAGTGTCATCATCAAAGGGTGAAGCACAAATTGTTAATTTGAGCCCACATGGAATGAAAATGATCTCACATTTAGCAATACCCCGGGCTGATGACAAGTCGGTTCATGTATCTGTTTCATTTACATTAATCGATAAAACAATTACCGCTGAAGGCACAATTGTATGGATAAATCGAAGGCATAACAACTACGAATATGGTATCGATTTAATTGAAAATGAGGAAGTAGAAAAAGAGATCATAGAACAATTAAAATTATACGCAAAAAAAATTAATAAAATCGTGGAAAAATAAAAAACGGTTTTTTGTTGCTAATTTTTTGAAGCAAAAGTAGCAATTTTGTATCTCATTTGATACAATATTTTTTTGTATGATTTTCATTCCAATAGCAAAACATTTGGGATTTTTAGTGTAATTGTTTTATAATATAAATGCATTGATTATGTTCAAGTTAATATAAAAGAAAATCTTAAATTGTTATGTCAACAACTTCAAAGTACGTTAATCAAAATAAAATATATATCTTGCAAATATATATAGAAGGTGATAAAAATGGAGAAATATCAAGTATTATTGTATTACCACTTTGTTCCAATTGAAAATCATGAAGAATTTGCTGTTGAACACTTGGACGCATGTCATGAAATCGGGTTAAAGGGCAGAATCTTAATTGCCAAAAATGGTATAAATGGTACTGTATCTGGAACAGTTGAGCAAACAAAAACATACATGGATATGATGCATGAAGATGTACGTTTCGAAAATATCATTTTTAAAATTGATGAGCATCATGAACATACCTTTGAGAAAATGCATGTGAGACCGAGAGAGGAATTAGTTACCCTAAGATTAGATAATCCTATTGACCCCTTAGACTTAACAGGCGACTATTTAACACCCGAACAATTTTATGAAGCGATGCAAGATGAGAATACTGTCATATTAGATACTCGCAATGACTACGAGTATGATATCGGTCACTTCCGTGGTGCCATCCGGCCAGATATCCATTCATTCCGAGAATTACCCGAATGGGTACAGGAGAACCGCCATTTAATGGAAGGTAAACGTGTGTTAACTTACTGTACAGGTGGTATTCGTTGTGAAAAATTTACCGGATACCTTATTGAAGAAGGTTTTGACGATGTTGCCCAATTAGAAGGTGGTATTGTCACCTATGGTAAGGACCCTAACGTTAAAGGGAAACTATGGGACGGATTATGTTATGTTTTCGATAATCGATTAACTGTTCCGATTAACCAAACTGAGCATGTCGTCATCGGTAGAGACCATTTCGATGGTGAGCCATGTGAACGTTACGTTAACTGTGCTGATCCGGTGTGTAACAAGCAAATTATTTGTTCAGAGGAAAACGAACATAAATATTTACGAGGCTGTACGGATGCATGTCGCCGAAGTGAAAAAAATATGTATGTGAAGGAACATGGATTAACCGAAGATGAAGTTGAAGAACGTTTAAACACTTTAGATAATGAATTACACCAACAAAAAGCTTAATATTTTTTAGAAACGGCGATAATTTGCAAATTGTAAATGAATGACGCCGTTTCTTTTCTTTTGAAATGGGGTTTCCGCGATGAAAAGGATTATATTATTTGATGGTATGTGCCATTTTTGCGAATGGAATGTTCACTTTATTATAAAAAGAGACCCCCAAGCTAAATTTAAATTCGCGCCACTTCAAAGTGAGATGGCAAAGAAACAATTAAATAAAGAAATTTCATATAATGGTACCATTGTACTCATGGAAGACAGTCAAATTTATACTAAATCAACAGCAGCACTTCGTATTTGTAGACAATTAAGTGCCCTTTGGCCAGTTTTGTATATTCTTATTTTTATCCCTCGACCAGTACGTGATATATTGTATCGAATCATTGCCAAAAATCGTTATCGATGGTTTGGGAGAAAATCATCCTGTATGATCCCTTCACCAGAAATTCAAAAACGATTTTTAAAATAATCATGTAGAAATAAATGATAACCTAATATTGTACGCAAATGATTAAACAAGGGGCTCTCTAAACCTGGTCATTTTATGAAAATCGATAAGTCTTTCACTTTACGCCCCTACTTAATCAGGTCGTTTAGAAATGAGAAGCCCCCACGGCTAGAGAATCCATTAAAAGAGAAAACAGAAGCCGTGAGAAGACACCCCACGGCTAGAGAATCCAT
>DKGO01000061.1 GCA_002453315.1 Caryophanales bacterium UBA6768
CAGAATTATGAAATTTACTCAAGTAACATTGGAATTTGGCAGTTGTAAAAATTGGCGACATTGCTCGTTTGTTATGTATGGTTTATGAAGCAAAAAATAGTCATAAATTGCCCGATTGTGTACATCGTTAAAGGTTGTTTGACAAAATGTACAGCGGAATTTCCCCCATTGCCACTTCAAGGGATTTTCGCATTTGTAGCAAGGAACTCCATTTAATAGATGATGTTGTTTGATTTGATGTTGTTCTAAAAGGCGCGATACAAGGGGAGTATTGTATTTCTCTAACTTTTTAGTCACGAAGTGTATATCTTTATTTGTTAAAATTTTTCGAGAGAAGGAATCGTAAATTGCATTTAACTTGTCCGATAATTTATCTATAGAGAAGAAGCGGTGATTATACGTGTGATCATTATGGATGTTTCTGAAAACTGCATGTTGATTTGTAGAAATAATGAACGGTTCAATTGGGATATCGTAATTGTATTGTTTAAGCCAATTTGTAAGGTGATTTTTTTGGATATTTGCTTGTGTAAGGGGATTTTGATAGCCAATTTCTTTTCCATTGTTCGTTTGAATTAGTTGGCCATAATGTGAGGAATATTCCAAGGTACCTTTTATATTTTTTATCTCTAAAATAAAAATGACTTTGGGGGTCATGATCAGTGAGTCAATTTGAAAAAAATATTGATTCATTTTTAAGCGTAAACCAGGAAGATGATAAAAGTCCTTATTCGGGAAAAGTGCTAGTTGATAGTCTACCTTACATTCTCCTTGGTAGCCAACTTTATATCGTAAATAATTAGATACTAAAGTTTCATTGGTGCGATATCTTTTTTTCAATCGCCTAAAAAGGGCTTCATAGGCTAGCAATATATGGGGTTTGTATCTTTGGTACAAAGGCATCATCCTTTCTTTTTTATTATAAGAAAATTTGTGACATCTGTAAAATTTTTACTGGATATCCACCAAATATGTGTTGTTATCCACTAAACTTTGTCGAATATCCACCAGTTTGAACAATATATCCACCAAATTTAGCCATGTTTCCACTTTTGTCACAATTACACCACAAAAAATGTTATTTAACTGACATTTTCCTGCTCCAGATTGCGTCCGAAAGATTTTTTTCGCAAATACGCTGTAAATGGTAGAAATAAACTAATTAATATGCCAAGAAAAAGAGCATTAATTAACGTACCGATGCCAATTGGTCCGTTAAATAAAAAGGCAACGATCACAAGCACAATATTGACGGCCCCTCGGGCATAAGTAGCACTCCAGCCGGTCTTGTTCATAATGATGACCATTGTTCGATCAATCGGATTTGGAGCAATAGTTGACTGTAAATAAATCGCAATCCCTAAGGAAACTGCCAAAAAGGCAATAAAGAGCACAAACGATTTTCCAAGAACTGTCGTTGGCACAACGTAGACCCGTGCCCATAGCATCCATAAATCAATTCCAATCCCGGTAATAAGTGAGGTAATGATGGCGAAATATTGTGGACGCTTTTTTTCAATTAATGCATTACAAATTACGAAGGAGGCACCGACAACAATTTCCCAGCTGCCAATTGTTAGTCCTACTGTCCGATGGAGACCAACAAGCAGTGCGTCAAAAGGAGAGGTCCCTAAAGTTGATTGGATAGAAAGGGCAATACCGAATGTTAAAATAATAATACCAATAATGTAAAAATGAATGCCAGCTTTCCATAATCGCAAAATGATCCCCCCAAATCCCAATGAAAACAATCTCTTTCTACTATAACAAAATAACAATGAATTAGATATTTTTGCAACTTTAAAAAAAGGTCCTATTAAATCAAGTTACTAATAAACATTCTCGCATTGCCCCCCATATCAAAATCATTGCAAAAATTTCCGTCACCATATTGTCGAAAATGCCCACGCAAACGAAAATGAACGCCAATATTAGCCCAAGGATAACGCCAATGACTATGTTAAAAATTATATATTATAGAAACAAAAGGACGAGCATGCTATAATTGTTTGATAGTGTAACATTTATTTGTAAGAGGTGTTAAATTGTTAAAAGTGGAGCAGGAAATCATGACAAAAAATTCAATTTCGCAATTTTTTCAGGATGTAAAATATTTAATTAAGGGATTTGTCCTAGTAGCAAATGTGTTACCAATTTTAAGTGGATTTTGGTTGGCATTATATTTTACAAATACGACATTTTCCGACCATTGGGAAACATTTCTTTATTTAGCTATCGGGAGTACTCTTTTTATGGCAGGGGCACTCATAATCAACAACTGGTATGAAGTTGACTTGGACCGTGAAATGAAGCGGACACAGCTACGTCCAACTGTGACAGGGAACTTTTCATTAACATTTGTGCTCTATCTGGGAATTGCTTCTTCCATTATCGGATTTATTTTTTTACTATTTACAACGCTTGAAACTGCCATTTACGCACTTCTTGGCTGGGTAACCTATGTCGTCTTTTATACTTTTTGGACGAAACGACGCTTCACATTAAATACGGTGGTCGGAAGTGTGTCCGGGGCTTTTACACCGTTAATGGGTTGGGCAGCGATCACTTCGGCCTATCATATTGTTCCAATCATCCTTTTTCTTATGTTATTTATATGGCAAATCCCTCATACGTTTGCAATAGCCATGCGACGTTACGAAGAATATAAGGCGGCAAAGGTTCCGATGCTTCCCGTCGTTTATGGGTTTGAAATGACGAAGCGGACAAATATTGTTTATATTGCCTGTTTATTGCCGTTACCTATTTTACTTAGCTCTATAAGTGTCATTTTCGTTGTCATCGCGATGATGTTAAATATTATTTGGTTATGGATTGCATTTCGAGGCGTATTTTCTGATGATAATGAAAAATATGCGAATTCAATGTTTTACTTTTCTTTGCTTTATTTAACGATTGTTTTTGGCGGATTAATTGTCATTACTCTACCAATATTTCAGTAATTTTTAAGGAGATGCTTCATCATGGAGCTCATTTATCAAGGAAAAACAAAAGATGTGTACCGTTTAAAGGATGGGAACATTCAATTAAAATTTAAAGATGATGTGACCGGTGTCGATGGAAAATTTGATCCTGGTGCGAATAGAGTTGGGCTTACGATGGAAGGGGCAGGTCTTTCTGGCTTAAAGATGACGACGTATTTTTTCAAAAAATTACGCGAAAAAGGTTTGCCAACGCATTTTATTGAAGAAAAATTTAACGAGGTCTCCCTCGTTGTCAAGGATGCTGTCATGTTTGGCAATGGACTCGAAGTCATTTGCCGTTACCGTGCTGTCGGAAGTTTTTATCGTCGCTATGGTACTTATTGTGAGGAAGGGAAATCACTCGACGGTTTCGTTGAAATAACGTTGAAGGATGATGAACGGGGAGATCCGCCAATTTCAAAGGATGCCCTTATCATGTTAGATATTTTAACAAATGAAGAATATGCCACATTGAAAAAATTAACGAGACAAATTTCTGACATTATAAAGGATGAACTAGCGGGAAAGGATTTGGAACTTTACGACATTAAATTAGAATTTGCACGTGACCGTCAATCAGGTGAAATCTTGCTAATCGATGAGATATCTGGTGGCAATATGCGTGTATATAATAAGGAAGGGGAATTTGTCCCACCACTGACACTGGAAAAACTTTTTTTCGATGAATAATGTAAAAGTAGACAACTGATTTAAAATCAACGGTCTACTTTTTTGTTGTGAAAATTTAATAGGAATCAAATGCCTGTTGGATTTGTTTTTCGGAATAACCGAATTGGAGACAAAGCATTAGTAAAATTCGCGCCTTTTGTGGTAGTAAGTTATCACCACTTAAAAATGGATACTTTTCGTATTGGAGAACATCCATGACACGGCCATTGCCGACACGGCTACTCCGGACAACGGTAAGTCCATGTTCTGTTGCTTTTTGTAATGATTGGAGTTCACTGGGAGAGGCGAGTCCTGCCCCAGTACCGGCAACGACAATCCCTTTATAATCCCCCGTTTCAATAATATGTTCGATAAGATGCCCAGTTGCCCCAGCATAAGAATAAATGATTTCAACATTCGGTAATTGTGTCAACGTTTCATTAGCGAATTCCGACTTAATCGTATGTCGCTTCGTAGGTTGTCGATAAAAATGAACTTTTTTATCAGGATCAATAAAGCCCAAAAACCCGAGCTGTCCTGACTGGAACGTTTCTAAACGATAGGTATTTGTTTTTGTCACATCCCGAGCACTACTAATTTCATCGTTTAAAATGACAAGCACTCCTTTGCCATATGCTTCATTACTTGCCGCCAATCGAACGGCTTGTAGTAAATTAATATGGGCATCAGTGCTCAAGGCAGTAAAAGGTCGTTGGGATCCGACGAACACGATTGGCTTTTCTGTCGGGACGGTTAGGTTCAGAAAATAAGCCGTCTCCTCAAGTGTATTCGTTCCATGGGTGATGACAACCCCATCACAATCATCAGAAAGCAAATAGTCGGTTACTTTTTCGCGTAATTGAATCCAATGACTACTTTGTAAAGAGGTGCTTGATACACTAAGGAATGATTCAAACTGAACCTCAGCAATTTCTGTTAATTCAGGAATTTCTCGTAAAAAATCATCGCCACGATATACCCCTGATTGATAGTCCTTTAAATCTAATCGGTCTGTTCCTTTACCTGAAATAGTGCCACCTAATTCGATGATATTTATTTTTTTCAATTTCTATACTCCTTTCTTTATGCTATTTATTTCATTATAAGTCATTTTCATTTGCTTACAATCAAGGATGTGAAATCGTAAACATATTTAAATGTTATTTAAAAATTGTCCAGGTAATGCCTCCACTCAAAAAAAGCCATCCACTTGAAGTGAATGACTTTTCTATGATGACTTCCTATTTTGTATATCGGTTTTTTCTAATGAAAATGTTATTAATGGCTCTTTCATGGGCCTTCACGGTATCATCAATATCTTTTAATGTATGCATTGTTGACATTGAATAACGATTTAAAGGTTTTAAATGGATGCCCAAGTTAAGTAATTCCATGTCGATATCCTTGCGGAAATCCATATCTGCTTCCCAGAGATCACGATAATTATTTACTTCACCTTCTGTAAACACGATGTTAAAAATACTCCCAACACCGATTGTTTTCATTGGAATATTATATTTTTCATATAAATTTTCCAACCGTTGCCGTAACTGCATTGTATTTGCAAATAAATTATCGATTAAACGGTCTTTTTCCAACAATTCAATCGTTTCTAGACCAGCAGCTAGAACAACTGGGTGGCCATTATATGTCCCACTATGGAAAACGACATCTGTTGTTGCAGCACTATCACTTCCAACGGCGAACACATCACCTTTTGCGTTTGCTGCACTTTTTTCCATAATTTCTTTTTTACCCCCGATGGCCCCAATAGGGAATCCACCACCTAGAACTTTTCCGAGAGTTGTAATGTCAGGCTTGATATTATAGATACTTTGGGCCCCACCTAGAGCGACACGAAATCCAGTTTTCACTTCATCAAAAATTAATACGATATTTAATTCTTCCGTTATTTTTCTTAACCCTTGCATAAACTCATGTGTCGCCGGAATAAATCCACCTTGGATTGGTTCGATAAAGATAGCGGCTAGTTCATCAGCATGTTCACGTAATAATTTTTCTGTAGAAGCTAAATCGTTAAATGGTAGCACAATTGTGCCATGTCGTTCCTCTTCAGTGACACCGTCGGTTTCATAAACGGAAACTGGTGTTGTCGCAGGTCCCGCATTAGCTTCACTAGGATTGACACTGACGAGTAAATTATTTAACCCACCGTGATAATGTCCTTCAAATTTAGCGATTTTTTCCTTATGTGTATGGGCGATAGCTAAGCGAGTTGCTAATAAGTTGGCCTCTGTGCCTGAATTTGCATAACGGATTCTTTCCATACTAGGATATAATTCATTTATTTTTTTAGCCATTGTAATTTCTAATTCATGAGGAGTTCCGAAAATAACGGTTCCAGAATCCATTAATTGTTTGCTTGTCGCCTCCATTACCTTAGGATGCCCATGACCTGTAATAAGAGCACCGTAACATAATGAATAGTCAATATATTCTTCATTATCAACATCAATTAGGCGGCTACCTTTTCCTTTTTTCATAAAAATCGGATGTGGATCAAAATGTTTAATGTTGGCTGTAACCCCACCAGGAATTACTTCTTCTGCTTCATGAAATAAGTTTGCTGAACTCTCTTTGTTGTAGACGTAAAGATCATCAATTGCCTTTACCATTATTTAAATCTCCTTTTTGTTCATAATTTGTTCTTATTTATAGTATAGCAAGAAATGACATAAATGCAACACTTTTTTCTTATTTATTATATAAATGAAATATATCTTTCACAAGCAATAAAAAATAGAGACACTGACTGTCTCTATCGCATAAAATAGTGAAATAAACTTTTCAAAAAATACCGTAAGATAAATTTTTAATAAAAAACGTTATATTCATCCCAAATTTCTTCAAAATGTTCCAGTCGTTCCTTTACTTTATCACTTTTGATATTGCCAATATATGCAATAAGTGTATTTATGACACTAAGTGGAGCAACAAATGAATCTAAAAAAGAATTCATGTCGCTCGAAGCAAACAGTGAAATATTGGCATAAGCAGTAATTGGTGAACGGAAATGATCTGTTAAGGCGATAATCGTTGCATCACGTTCAGCTGCAAATGATACGACTTTCAGTGTACTCTTTGTATATCTAGAATAACTAATACCGATAACGACATCCTTTTTATTTACCTCATGTATTTCATCAAAAGCAGCCTCTGTCGTATGGATGAGCTGACTTTTCCCGAAAATAATATTTAAATAATATTGTAAAAAAGTTGCGAGTGAGATGGCACTTCGATTGGCAACAATGTAAATTTTTTCAGCATCCATGATTGATTGTGCTGCTCGTTCGAAATCTTCTATACTTAACTGTTGCATCGTCGTTTGGATGTTTTTAATATCCTCGTTAAAATTACCGTAGATTGCTTTTTCCAATTCAGTATATTTGTCATGGGACTCTGTAAGTCGTTCAACAGTATTTAATTGTTTTTCAATCGAATCGGCGAGTTGTTTTTGTAAATCATTATACCCTTTATAGCCTAAGAAAGTAGCGAAACGGACGATGGTTGCTTCACTTACACCTGTTAATTCAGATAATTTTGCTATCGTTAAAAAAGGGATACTGTGAGGGTTTTCTAAAATATAATCAGCGATAATGTGATGTGATTTACTCATGTTGTCACGTGAAGTACTAATTTTTTTATACATGTTCATTTTTGTCAATTGACTACCTCCTTTACCGTTTGTTCAAGCCATTTCAAAATACCCTCATATACTTCTTCACGGTTCTTTTCATTTAAGAGTTCATGTCTAGCCCCTTCATACAATCGTAAAGTGACCGGTTGATCCCGTTTAACGAAAGATTCATACACTTTTTTTACCCCTTTGCCATGATCTCCTACAGGGTCCTCATCCCCAGAAATAATAAACACAGGCAGTTGTCGGTCCATCTTGTCCAATTCTTTCGCTTCGTGAATCGTATTTAATCCACTAATTAAATCAACAAAAAAACCTGCTGTACAAATAAAACCACATAACTCATCGGCAATATATGTATCTACTTCAGCATCATCACGTGATAAAAAGTCGAATTTCGTTCGGGCAGGTTTAAATTTTTTATTGTATTGGCCAAAGGTTAGCTTATCAAGTAGAGGACTTGGTGTTCGGACGCCTGTTCGCCATGCTTCAAATTTTGCAATTTGTAAACCGATTTTCCCGATCAGTCCTTTACTTCCACCAGTACCAGATAAAATAATGCCAGCAATGTCTTCTTCGAAAACTTGTGTGTAGCGCCGTGTTAAAAATGACCCCATACTATGACCAAATATGAAGAGCGGTAAGTCGGGGTGGTTTTCTTTAATTTTATCTGTCAGTAATTTCATATCGTGCACGACTTTTTCAAAGCCATTTGTTTCAGCAAAAAAGCCCTTATCATCGATATTGGCAATCGACTCCCCATGACCCCGGTGGTCAATTCCGTAAACAATCCATCCATTGTCTGTTAAAAATTGACTAAAAGCATCATAACGTAATATGTGTTCTGCCATCCCGTGGGCAATTTGGATCATACCATGGGCTTGTCCATTGTCATTTTCCCATTGATAACCATTTAATGTGACCTCATCTGTTGTTTTTATCGTAAAAGACGTTCGTTTCATTGGCATCTCCCCCATTAAAATATAAGCCTATATTAAATGTAACATATTAATAGAAGAAAAGGATGAATTTTTTTAAAAAATGGGATGCTAATGTGGTTTATGATGCGACCTTCGGTGTTTTTTCAAGGATTTAATAATGGTAAATGATGTGAAGAAAAATTAGCAAAAGATTTTTTGATGATACATGATATGCAATTATACAGCAATTATGCATAAAGAATGCATAATGTATAAAAAGAGTTTGTACAATGAAGTCAATTAACACAAGTATTGAAATTAATTTTGGGAAATTATAAATATGCACTTGATTTTATTTTTATACGTATTATAATAGTATTTATTGTTAGTTTACTGGAGGGTAAAAAAATGAAAACTGCCATTATTGGTGCAACAGGATACGGTGGAGAAGAATTAGTTCGCTTGTTAACGAATCATCCATCAGTAACGATTCATTCTCTTCATGCAACAAGTATGCATGGGGAGCCATTAGCAAATGTTTATCCACATATGGGGGCATTTGGTGATTTTCGAATCGAACCTGTCAACGTAGAAAAAATTGCAAGTGAAGTTGAGATCGTATTGATGGCGACTCCCTCCGGGGTTAGTACAAAATTAACACCTTCATTGATAGAAAAAGGTGTCAAAGTCATTGATTTATCCGGTGATTTTCGAATTGAAAATCGGGAAATTTTTAAAAAATGGTATCGATTAGATGCTCCTGAACGTCATCTTGCTTCACAATCTGTCTATGGTTTACCGGAGTGGACAGAGACTGATATGACGAAGGTGAACATCGTTGCGAATCCAGGGTGCTATCCGACAGCAGTGTTATTAGGGCTTGCCCCAATAGTGCAACAAGGAATCATCGACGAATCATCTATCATCATTGATGCAAAAACAGGGGTAAGTGGTGCTGGGAAAGGGTTATCTCCCGCCACCCATTTTTCCGAAACAAATGATAATATGAAAATTTATAAAGTTAATGAACATCAACATACACCTGAAATAGAACAAATTTTACAAAAATGGAATGATGCTGTTGGTACCGTAACCTTTACAACCCACCTAGTACCAATGACACGAGGCATTATGGCAACGATGTACGGTACGGTGAAAGAGCGCGTAACAACGACAGAGTTAATCGATTTATATAAGGAAAGTTACCGCGATGATTTTTTTGTGCGAATTAGAGATGTGGGCCACTTTCCGAGTACAAAAGAAGTATATGGTTCCAATTTTTGTGATATTGGTATCACTTTTGATGAACGAACTAACCGAGTGACTGTCGTATCTGTTATCGATAACTTAGTTAAAGGTGCCTCAGGGCAAGCCGTGCAAAACATGAATAAAATGATTGGCATTGCAGAAAATACGGGACTGGATTTTATGCCAATTTATCCATAATAAGTTTTTCTGGGAAAATTTTAACGCAATCAAAGGAGAGTTTACGTGAGTAATTATGCTGAAATTGAAGAAGATGTCAAAGGCTATGTTGCCTATAAAAAAAATAATACAAAATTAAAGACGGTAGAAGCATCGATGGAAATGGGCAAAGTTAAACCTGTCACTGAAGGAACGGTTGTTTCACCAAAGGGGTTTCAAGCGGCAGGGTTATATTCCGGAGTAAAAAGGAAGCGGAATGATTTAGGCGCTATTTTTTCCAAAAAACCTGCCCAGGTAGCCGCTGTTTATACGTTAAATGAAATACAAGCAGCCCCATTAACAGTGACTAAGGAGAGCATTGGTAGGGAAAATACTTTACAAGCATTGATAGTTAACAGCGGAAATGCAAATGCATGTACAGGGGAACAAGGCTTACATGATGCTTATGATATGCGAACATTAATAGCAAAACATTTTAATGTGCCAGAACACTATGCAGCAGTCGCATCAACAGGCATTATCGGGCTTCCAATGCCAATGGATAAAATCTCCGGGCATATCAGAAAATTGAAGATTGGCGATTCATTTACCGACGCTAAAAATTTTGGTGAGGCAATGATGACAACTGACACATTTGCCAAAATAAGTTGCATGGAAACAGTTATTGACGATAAAAAGGTCATCATGGGTGGCGCCGCAAAAGGATCAGGAATGATTGAGCCGAACATGGGAACGATGTTAGCCTTCATCACAACCGATGCTAAAATCGAAGCAACATATTTAGACCCTTTATTAAAACAAATTACAAACAAAACATTTAATAGCATCACCGTCGATGGTGACACATCAACAAACGATATGGTCATCGTCATGGCTAACGGAGAAGCGAGCAACGAATCATTAACACCAGAGCACAATGACTGGGAAAATTTTGTTGAATTATTAACAAAAACATGTGAATCACTAGCAAAACAAATTGCCCATGACGGAGAAGGAGCAACAAAGTTGATTGAAGTGGAAGTCATTGGGGCTAGCTCGGATATCGATGCCCAAAAAGTGGCCAAATCAGTCGTCGGATCCTCCCTCGTAAAAACAGCCATATTTGGTGTCGATGCCAACTGGGGGCGCATCATCGCCGCAGTCGGCTATAGTGGAGTAAAAATTCAACCGGAAAAAATCGACATGTTTATCGGTGCCATTCCATTACTGGAAAAAAGTGAACCAGTCACATTTTCAGAAACAGAAGCATCCACATATTTAGCAAATGATTTCATTAAAATTGTAGTTAATTTAAATGATGGGAGTGGCTCGGGGAAAGCATGGGGCTGTGACTTAACATATGATTACGTACGAATCAACGCAAGTTATCGATCATAAGAATACGCTCCTGAATGTGGCATAGTTATTCAATACTTAGACCGTAGTTGGCCGCACATAAATGGTGGTTTCCGCACATAAATGGTGGTTTCCGCACATAAACGGCGGTTGCCCGCACATAAACGGCGGTTGCCCGCACATAAATGGTGGTTTGCCGCACATAAACGGCGGTTTACCGCACATAAACGGTGTTTACCGCACTTAAATGGTGTCGGACCGCACTTAAACGGTGGTTGCCCGCACATAAACGGTGTTTACCGCACTTAAATGGTGTCGGACCGCACATAAATGGCGATTGACCGCACATAAACTGCGGTTTACCGCACATAAACGGTGGTTGCCCGCACATAAACCGTGGTTGCCCGCACATAAACGGTGGTTGCCCGCACATAAACGGCGGTTGCCCCCACATAAATGGTGTCGGACCGCTCATGAAAGTGAACTGACCACCCATAATCACGGTGCGAACACTTATAATCTCGGCCATATCAGTTCAGTAAATGAAAGGAAGAATTGAAATTGAAAGAAATTATCGTTTTTAAATGTGGAGGGAGTTCTGTTGATGAACTTTCGACACAGTTTTTCTTAAATATTCATTCGTTAATTAAGGTTGGTTGGCAACCTGTCATTGTTCATGGAGGTGGGCCTGCAATTCAAGAGCAGCTTGAAATGCTAAATCTTACTTTCGAGTTTGTTGATGGGTTGCGAAAAACGACTCAGGACATGATGGATGTTGTTGAAATGGTGTTGTCGGGAAAAATTAATCCGCAATTAACGCGTACGTTCAATAAACACGAAATTAGGGCTGTCGGTGTTTCTGGCTCTGATGATCAACTTTTAATGGCGTCACCCAAAAATAAGGAAAAGTATGGGTTAGTCGGTGAGGTGACGGCTGTAAATACGGCATACATTCACACTTTATTGAACAATGGCATTGTTCCTGTCATTTCACCAGTTGCGATTGATGGGAATTCCGAAACGTATAATGTTAATGCTGACACGGCTGCTGGGGCAATAGCCTCTTCACTTAAGGCGAAACAGCTCGTCTTTGTGACGGATGTTCCAGGTATATTAATAAATAACGAACTACAAAAAAATATAACAGAATATGAGATTGAAAATTTGATAGAAGCAGGAATCATCTATGGAGGCATGATTCCGAAAGTTAAAGCGGCCCTCCATGGTTTACGAGGGAATGTGGAAGAAGTAATGATTATTAACGGGAAAAAAAGTAAGCCTATCGTTGATGGGACACTGATTGGTACAACGATTACGAATAGCAGAATAGGGGCTACAGTAAAATGAATTTATTTCCAACATACAATCGATTTGATTTAGAAGTCCAATCAGCAAATGGTGTCACCATTACTGATACGGATGGTAAAACTTATTTAGATTTTGGTTCGGGGATTGGTGTTTGTAATTTAGGTCACAAAAACCCAGCCGTTAAAAAAGCAGTTGAAATGCAGTTAGATCAATATTGGCACGTATCGAATTTGTATCATATTCCTATTCAAGAGGAAGTAGCCAAATTAATTACAGAAAACAGTTTCGCTGATCAAGTATTTTTTTGTAATAGTGGGGCAGAGGCAAATGAAGCGGCAATTAAACTTGTTCGTAAAGCAACGGGAAAAGATAAAATCATCTCTTTTGAAAAATCTTTTCACGGGCGAACATTTGCAACGATGGCGGCAACAGGTCAAGAAAAAATTCAACAAGGTTTCGGGGATATGTTGCCAAAATTCGTTTATGCAACATTTAATGATCTACCATCAGTGAAGGAACTAATTGATAATGAAACAGCAGCAGTAATGATTGAACTCATTCAAGGGGAAGGTGGCGTTCATCCAGCTGACAAAGATTTTATTCAGACATTATCCACCCTTTGTAAAGAGAATAACATCCTTCTCATCGTTGATGAGATCCAAACCGGCATCGGTCGAACAGGTGAAAAATTCGCCTATGAACATTATGGGATTGAACCAGATGTGATGACGATTGCGAAGGGGCTTGGAAATGGGATTCCGGTAGGGGCAATGGTTGCAAAAAAAGAATTACGAGATATTTTTCAGGCCGGAACTCATGGTACGACCTTCGGGGGAAATCCCATCGCCATGGCAGCGGCAAAAGCCGTCATAACTGAAATGTTTAATGATCAATTTTTACTAGAAGTTAAACAGAAAGGTCATTATTTAAACGAAAAATTAATAAAAAAATTGAAATCACAAAAAAAAGTAACTGATATCCGACAACTCGGATTAATGATTGGAATTGAATGTAATCAACCAGTTATTGACATTGTTAAAACACTACTAAATCAAGGATTAATCGTACTTGTCGCAGGTGACAATGTTATTCGTTTATTACCACCGTTAACCGTCACGGAAACAGAAATTGATAAAGCAGTTACCATTTTAGCGTCAGTTTTTCAGAATGAATGTTAAGGCGGATAGAATTCTACGAGGAGGAAAAAAAGATGCCCAGCGATAAACAGATGAAAAAAGTACTCGTTATTGGGTCTGGCCCCATAGTCATTGGGCAGGCAGCTGAGTTTGATTATGCTGGGACACAAGCTTGTCTTACATTAAAAGCCGCCGGCTATGAAGTAATTCTTTTAAACAACAATCCGGCGACAATGATGACAGATGAAAATGTTGCTGATCACGTTTATTTTGAACCTTTAACAGTTCAAACAGTGGAAAAAATCTTTCAAAAAGAAAAGCCGGATAGCCTGCTTGCCACTGTCAGTGGGCAAACAGGGTTAAATTTAGCTTTTAAATTAGCTGAACAAGGATTATTAAAAAAATATCATGTGCAAGTATTAGGAACTTCAATCAATGCGATTAAACAAGGAGAAGATCGTGAAAAGTTTAAACATCTTATGGATCACATAAAGGAGCCAACCCCAGAAAGTGCATTAATTCACGAAATAGAGGAAGGAATTTCGTTTAGTGAACAAGTAGGATTTCCATTAATCATTCGACCTGCTTATACGTTGGGGGGTTCTGGTGGTGGTATTGCCAAAAATGCTGCACAATTTAAAACGATGATTTCCCGGGGATTACGCGCTAGCCCAATTCATCAGTGCTTAGTAGAAAAGAGCATTGCTGGCTGGAAAGAAATTGAATTCGAAGTCATTCGGGATAAAAATAATGTGACAGTTGTCATTTGTCAGATGGAAAATTTTGACCCTGTCGGTGTTCATACAGGGGATTCTATCGTTGTTTCACCAATTCAAACATTAACGAATCGTGAAATTCAAGTGTTAAGTCAAGCATCGAAGAAAATAGTTCAGGAAATCGGGATTATCGGTGCTTGTAATGTCCAGCTTGCTTATGATCCAGAAACGAAAAGCTATGCTGTCATTGAGGTAAACCCACGCGTCAGTCGTTCAAGTGCATTGGCTTCAAAAGCAACGGGTTACCCAATCGCTAAAATCGCAACTAAATTAAGCATTGGCTATACGTTAGCTGAACTGTATGATGGGAGGCTTGGGAAATCATTGGCGGCATGTGAACCAAAAATGGATCACGTTGTTGTAAAATTTCCTTGTTGGCCTTTTAATAAATTGACATCGGCTGAAAGATTTCTTGGTACGGAAATGAAGGCAACAGGCGAAGTGATGGCACTAGAAAAAACATTAGCAGCTGCTGTACAAAAATCAATCCGTTCTATAGGAGTAAAACTCAATGGAATACGATTACGATCATTACAATCAATCGACACGGCAACGTTAAAGACTATCGTACAACAAGTAGATGACAGGAGATTTTTTGCTATTATAGAATTGTTACAAAGGGGAACGACTGTCACAGAAATAAATGAGATGACAACCATTGATTCATATTTTCTTGAATGTCTGGCCTCACTTGTTTTGTTGGAAAAAAATGCAACAGCAACACCATTTTCGCAAGTATCGAAAACGGAATTACTTCTATTAAAACAATCTGGTTTCACAAATGAACAATTAGCATCGATATGGCATTGTTCTGTGGAACATTTAAAGACAAAATTAAAAAGTGATGGAATTTTTGCTCAGTATGAAAAAGTGCATGCGTACACAAGTTCAACTAATGGGCCATCTTCCTATTATTTTGCAACATGGGATGAGGCGCCACGACCGGTAACCCGCAACGATGATCATGAAAAAGTGCTTATCATCGGTTCTGGACCTATTCATATTGGGCAAGGACTTGAATTTGATTATTGTTCTGTTCAAGGGGTAAAGGCCCTACAAAAATATCGCATGAAAGCTATTTTAATGAACAACAATCCAGCAACCGTCAGTACCGATTATGAAATCGCTGATAAATTATATGTCGATCCAATTACGTTTGAAGATGTCTTGAACATCATCGAACATGAACAAATAGAAAAAGTGATCATCCAATTTGGCGGGCAAACAGCGATTAATTTAGTAAAAAAGTTGGAAGCAGCAGGTGTAACATTATTAGGCTCCTCCATGGATACGATTGATAAATTAGAGGATAGGGAAAGATTCTACCATTATTTACAATCAATTGATGTCGCCCATATACCGGGTTATACTGCCAACTCACTAGAAGAAATGATTTCACAAGCTGACAAAATTGGTTATCCAATTTTAGTGCGACCATCTTATGTCATTGGTGGTCAAGGAATGAAAGTCATTCATTCAGAAGAACAATTACTAGACGTCACCAAAACGACAGGAACAGTATTCCCACTACTTGTTGATGCGTTTTATCCGGGGAAGGAAGTAGAGGTTGATGTCGTCACAGATGGGGAAAACATTTTTATTCCGGCTATATTTGAACATATTGAAAAAGCAGGTGTTCATTCAGGGGATAGCATAGCCGTGACACCACCAATTTCATTAGCGGAATCAATGAAGCAATCAATTGTTTCGGCAACAGAAAAAATTGCCCAAGGGATGGATTTTAAAGGGATTTTTAATATCCAATTTGTTATCTATCAAGACACATTGTATGTGTTAGAAGTAAATCCACGGGCATCACGGACAGTTCCCGTATTAAGCAAAGTTTCTGGAGTCAACCTTATTGAATTAGCGACATCCGTGCTACTCGGTTTTCCGTTAAAAACGACTGAGAAGTTCGGAAAAGAAAAAGAGTTTTACACAGTGAAAGCACCAATTTTTTCAACGTCAAAGCTCCCTGGCGTCGATCCGAAACTTTCACCGGAAATGGCTTCAACAGGTGAAATTATGGCTGTTGCATCAACATTGAAAGCTAGTTTAACAAAATCATTTTTCTGGAATGAATCATTAGCGATGAAAATGCAGCGTCCGGAAAATGAAGTGTTAATCATGTCACAAGATGCGCAATTTTTGCAAGTGAAAGATCGATTCCAATCGATTGGTATTCATGTAAAATATCGCGAGGATTTTTCTCAAGGTGGAACAGCCGAGGAAATCGAAGATTGGTTAAAATCAAAAAAGGCATTGGCTATTTTTTGTGCGAATGAAGAGAGTAACATTCGCAGACGGGCGATTGCGTTAAATGTACTTGTATTATCGGAGGTAGAAACCGTCCTTGCATTTTCAATGATTAGTCATGAATCACTAGATATTCATTCAATTAATGCATTACAAAAAGAAGTTATTTATCAGTAATTAATGTCACTTTAAAAAAATTTTTAAGGAAGTGGATGGAAGATGAGTTATCCCGTAGAGGTACAACAAATGAAAAAAATATTACCAGGGAAAGATTTTGTGAAAATATCAGATTTTACAAATGATCAATTAATGGAAGTAATTGAATTTGCAGTGAAATTGAAAAACATGCAAAAGCTTGGGCAACCCCATCGTTATTTAGAAGGAAAAACATTAGCGATGATTTTTGAAAAAGCATCAACACGGACACGTGTATCCTTTGAAACAGGGATGTTTCAACTTGGTGGTTCAGCTCAATTTTTAACGAGAGATGATTTACAGTTAGGAAACGGTGAAACGATCAGTGATACAGCAAAAGTGTTATCCCGTTATGTAGATGCTTTAATGATTCGAACATTCGGCCATGACATTGTCGAGGAATTAGCAGAAAATGCGACAATCCCTGTCATCAATGGGCTAACAGATGCTGCTCATCCGTGCCAAGTAATGGCAGATTTAATGACGATTTATGAGAAATTTGGCTCCTTCCGTGGCTTGAAATTTGCTTTCGTAGGGGATGGCAACAATATGACAAACTCATTAATGATGGGCTGTGCGATTATGGGGATTGATTGTTATATCGCCATTCCTGAAGGAAATGAAGTAGAGGAAAAATATTTACAAATTGCAATCGAAAAAGCGGCATTATCAGGCGCAAAAGTCGTGCAAACCTATGATGTGAAGGAAGCGGCTGTAGATGCTGATATCATTTATACCGATGTCTGGGCAAGCATGGGATGGGAAGGGAATTTAGCGGAAAGAAAAAAGACATTTGCTGGCTATCAGGTGAATGAGGACCTCGTTGCCCATGCGAAAGATGACTATTTGTTCATGCATTGTTTACCAGCAAAACGTGGTGAAGAGGTGACAAATGAAGTGATAGATAGTGACAATTCTATCGTCTTTGACCAAGCAGAAAATCGCCTTCATGTGCAAAAAGCCATTTTGTGTTCGTTGGTGTAAGTTATCATTTGGCAAGGATACTCACTTTACCAAGTCAAAGAAAATGACCGATGATAACGTATCATCGACCTATTAACTGATCAATCGTCTTAATGAAACCTTATCAAGACGTAAAGCGCTTGAATCATGAATTTTTGTCAAAGCATTTATTTTTTAAATGAAATCTGCCATAAAAATTTAACGAATTTTCCTGCGATACCCATAGGCAGGATTTTTCTTTTGGAAAGTGATGCATAGTATCTAGTGGCTAAAGTTATTACTATTATTCTTATAACGAGATTTCCATTATGGTATACTATATGCCGATAGTTTACTTGAGGAGGATTGCCAATGATGAGGAAGTCAATCTACACAATCGTATTTTTCAGTTTTCTATTTTGCTCATCCTTTGTAATCCACGCGAGTGAAGAGTGTGTGGGTGATGACTGTATTAGTGACTCTAAAAATAAAACGAGTAGTTATATTGAAAAACTATCACATGTGACACCGATGAAAAAGATAGAAATGATGGAAACTGATTATGGTCTATCATTGAATGACGCCATTGAGATTCAAGCAAATGCCGGGGCACCACCGATTACGAGTTTATATCATCATACACCAGCCTTTATCGATAAATCGGCGATAAGGTTCATACAACCGACAAGATTATATGGTATGTTGATAGATGTGAAAAAGGAACCAGCAAATTCGAGTAAAACCGTTTATCAATTTTTTGGTATGTCAAAAGTATATATCAACGATATAGTAGCCGGTGAAAAGGTAAAAGGTCAGGACCTGTGGTATGAAATTGCTTATCAAGGTGAACGTTATTACATTCATGTGAACAATATTTTATTTCCTCAAGCCCAGGTGGTTTCTGAAATAGACGTGTTAGATAAACCTCATCATGAAGCCCACACTTTTGGAACCTTACCTTTGGGGGAAATTTTCCCAGTGTTGAATATGGAAAATAATAAATTACAAATTAATTATCAATATTGGAGAATACCGAAAAAAGCTGATATTGAATTTTATTTAAATCCCGAGAATGGCAATGTTTTTCAATTTGTACGCCTTGATGAGCCGACAGGGGTTTCTAGTGAACAAGTGGACCAAATATTATCTGGAAAAGGTATATTAGATGGTCACGGCAATACCTTTGTTGAAGCAGCTAAAAAACACCAAGTAAATGATGCGTATTTAATTGCCCACTCCCTATTGGAAACGGGAGGAGGCACGTCACCATTAGCTAATGGGATTGAAGTTGGCAAAAATGAAGCAGATGAATTGGAACTCGTTACCGATACAAACCGTGAAAGGTTGTCAGCAATTAAAATGACCTATAATATGTATGGCATTGGTGCGGCAGATAGTTGTCCAGAAGAATGTGGTGCGATTCGTGCTTATGAGTCAGGATGGTTTCATCCAGAGGAGGCAATCATTAATGGGGCTAAATTTGTCAGTGAACAATATATTTATAATGAATTTTCACAAAATACGTTGTACAAAATGAAATGGAACCCAGCAATGAAAGATAGGAACGAGTGGAAACAATATGCCACAGATATTGGCTGGGCCGAAAAACAAACAGAAACGATTGAAGCATTTTATCAACAATTAGACGAGCCATTGATGAAAATTGATTTACCGGTTTTTGAATAAAAGACATTGGACAATTTTTTTCCAATCATTATTATCGAATTGTTTAAGGGAAAGATGGCAAATTTCTTTGGGATATTCTGAATCCCGTTTTGTGGCAGGTTAAGGGAACTTTTTATAGATAAAAATATTTAGTAAATGACCAACTTGAATTCCGGTTGGTTTTTTCTTGCCACTTTTTTAAAAACATGAACGATTATATTTGTGAATGGAGGTGATGACCTATGGCAGTCGCAACATTACAGAAGTCGCAAATGCGTTTATATTTCGAAAATGGCGTTCATCCGGAAACGAATGAAGTCATTTACAAAGGTAAATTGTTTAACAACGTTAAATTAAACGCCAATGCGGATCAGTTGCTAAATGTCGCTTATGCACTTGAGGGATTGCAACAACTTACCCTTCATGATGTCGAGCGAAATGACAGTTCAATTATTACACCAGCATAATTGAACGAAAGTTTTGGATTAATGATCCTTGCTAATTGATAGTAGGATTACGAAAAGGAGGTGACTCTAATGGCGAAGAAAATCGAATTAATTTTTGAAAATGAGGACGGAAAAACAGTAACTTACTCATTGGACCATCCCGTTGAACCAGCAGATACTGAAGCGGTGAATGAGGCAATGGATGCTATCATTGAAGAAAATGTTTTCTTCACGAGTGGTGGTGACATCGTAAAGAAAAAAGCTGCGCGAATTGTTGAACGAAATGTCACTACTATTGATATCGTTTAATGTAGGTGTTAATTAGCAGACCAGTGAGATGATTCGCTGGTCTGTTCCATTTTCAACATAATATATAATTTTTATGGAGGTGAAATTGCATGGAAACATGGGTGTCGTTCATTACTGAGTTAGGATTTCCAATTGCGATTACGTTTTATTTATTGCATCGTATTGAGGGAAAACTTGATATGTTAAATGAAACGATTCGAATGTTACCGGATAAGGTCAAATGATAAAATGATGCAAATAATTACAAGGGGGCTGTGATAAATAGTGTGTCTAGGGGAGGGATGTGCACTAATAGCAAATTTTTTTCAATACCTTCCCCTAGTAAAAATGATTGTACTTTTTTAAATAGCTCTAGAGTAATTCTTCTGAAAAACAGGTGACATAATTAGTTTACAAGTGATTTTCATATGCTATTATATGGATAGATTAAAGCAAAATTGTCACCAATTAACGAAGGAGAACCTTAATGAATAAAATTAAAGTAATGTCTATATTCGGTACACGGCCCGAGGCGATTAAAATGGCGCCACTCGTCCTCGAGCTAAATAAACGGGAAGAATTCGAATCTATTGTTACAGTGACAGCACAACATCGGGAAATGTTGGATCAAGTGTTGGAGGTGTTCGGGATTTCTCCTGATTTTGATTTGAATGTCATGCAAAAAGGGCAAAGTTTAGTACAAATTACAAATCGCACTTTAGTAGGATTGGATGAAGTTTTTCAAAAGGAAAAACCAGATATTGTTCTTGTTCATGGTGATACGAGTACAACATTTGCTGCATCATTGGCGGCCTATTACAATCAAATTCCAATTGGTCATGTGGAAGCTGGTCTACGGACGTGGAATAAATATTCACCATACCCGGAGGAAATGAACCGTCAATTGACTGGGGTGATGGCTGATTTGCATTTTTCTCCGACAGAACAATCGAAGAAAAACTTACTTAATGAGAATAAATTTGTGGACTCGATTTTTGTGACTGGGAACACTGCTATCGATGCATTGAAAACGACAGTCCGTAATGATTATTCTCATCCGATTTTAGAGGAATTAGGTGATCATCGGTTAATTTTAATGACAGCCCATCGCCGTGAAAATTTAGGAGAAAATATGACCCATATGTTTTGCGCAATAAAAAAATTAGTAGAATCCCACGACGATGTTCGGGTCGTTTATCCAGTTCATTTAAATCCCGTCGTACAGAAAATAGCTAATGAAATTTTAGGGAACGATGATCGAATCCAATTAATCAGTCCATTAGATGTCATTGATTTTCATAATTTCGCCGCAAAGGCTTATTTAATTTTAACCGATTCAGGCGGGGTACAAGAGGAGGCGCCATCCCTTGGGGTGCCTGTGTTAGTGCTCCGGGATACGACAGAACGTCCCGAAGGGATTGAAGCTGGAACTTTACGGTTAGCCGGTACGGAAGAAGATGAAATTTTCCGTCTAGCAAATGAATTGTTAACAGATGAAGAATTGTATCGCGAAATGTCACAAGCCCAAAATCCCTATGGTGATGGGGAAGCATCCCGGCGGATAGGTGACGCAATAGTAGATTATTTTAGTTAGGATTGATAGGGAATGGTTCTTGCGTTGCCAAAATCGATATAGAGTCTGAAATTTGCGACGTAAGACATTCTTACGTTGGAATTTGCTACACCTTCGTCCTAAATACCGACGCAAGGCATTCTCACGTTGGAATTTCATCGCCATCCTTATCAAAACCCGACGCAAGGCTGCTCTTACGTTGGGATTTCATCGCCATCTTCATTAA
>DKGO01000045.1 GCA_002453315.1 Caryophanales bacterium UBA6768
ATAAACCGCCTGATAAAACCATTTTTCTATTAGATTCTTTTCCAAACTATTTAAAAATTCCCCCTGATACTGAATATCATCTAAAATATTACTTATTGATTCTCCTAAACCATTTTCTATTCTTAACTTTTCAAAAAAACTCATTACTAAATCGGAGTGTTCTAATAAGGTTTCATCCTTTTCACGACCTATATGTGCCAAAATTGGGGTGTCCTTCAAATATAGATTTGAAATATCCAATTTTACATCAACCTTTCTTTAGATTTAAAAGGGGAAGTGTCCCCTTAGCAAAAATACAAAACATCCTTTTCCGCTAAAAATACACTTCCTTTTTTTTCTATTAATTTTACTTTTCTACTCGTGTACATCATTTCTTCAAATTGATAGCTATTTAGTACCTCATCAAGTGCGTTTGGCAACTTCTCACGATAATAAAAATAGCTTTTCCCTATAAAACCCTTGGACAACACTACGTCATTTGATTTAAATAATGAATTGATGCGTGCAGGGTTGATTGTCTCTTTATATTCTACTTCTTTTACATCTTCAATGATTGCTGGGTGATCATTTTTTCCTAAATAAGGCGAAAAAACTGTCTGTTGTTCCATTAAGGATCTTTTTAAATTTCTGTATACTTCTGATTTATCATTTAAAACATGAATTGTCCAATGTGGATTCTCCAGCCACTGTTCCTTTACAATTAAATTACGCCCCTTTTCCCGACTTGCATAACCCACACTATTATTAAAAACCTGAATTTTTTTTGTAAAATATCCCCTATCTCCACGTGGTATAATACTAATTTTTAGGTTTCTTAATTTTTTATAGAATTCTGGGAATATGTTTTCTTCTTGTTCTCCATTCTCCCTAATATCCCTGTCTTGTTGATGATACCCACCATAACCTAAAATTGAACCGAAAATTCCAAGCAGGGCTATTTTATGAATATGATTAAATGTAAAATAAATTTGTGCATTTACATCTGGTTTCTTAAAAAATGCCGCATTCCCCTTTAATTCAAAAGCAAATCCATTCATCATTTTTGCTCCTTAATTCAAGATTTCTGTCGTATAAATATTTTTATATTCTACGTCATCTAATTCCCAA
This sequence comes from Caryophanales bacterium UBA6768, assembly GCA_002453315.1. Next base: position 1,108 of record DKGO01000045.1, read on the forward strand.
ATCACTTCAACCTTATAAGGATTGTAAAATAACTCAATTTTCTCCAATTGATCGGTGATACCTTTGAGGATATTTTCTAATTGGGATAAATTATAAATTACTTTGCCATCTTCCCCGTCGGTAATGTTTACATAATTGTCTAGTTGTGGTAAATATAATTTACTATTCTCCTTACAGGTTACAAAAAGTGCAATTTCATTTTCACAACCAGCCTTGCTATTTGTGTTCAAAGCAGTTGCACCATATAAAAATCCTTTACGTAATTTTTCATATGCCTCTTCTGTATACCCATGAAAATCACTTACTTGGTCAATGTATTCATCATAATGATTCGGATTAACAGAAAATGGGTATACATAATGGGCTTTATCGCTTACAATTTTCTTTCCAATTGACGCTTGTCCCGCTACATCTTTTTTCGTATTTCTGAATGGGGATAATATATCTTGGACCTGGACATTTGTTTCATCATATTTATTCATTCCTTGACCAACTTGAACAACACCGGTAATTGAAATACTTTGTTCCTTTTCCGCAAATGTTGCCCCGAAATTCATAACATCAACAGCCGAAAATAAATTCCCCAAAACTCTCGCACTTGGTGTTTTTTTATCTATTTCCTCTTCGAATATTTGGACATATCTTTCATTCAAATCCCTTGGTTGAAGTTTTTCTTCCTTTTTAGACATAGTATATGATTTGAAATAAAGAACCCTTTCCTCTTCATTTACCCAATAATTTTTGACGCTATACTTTAAAGCCTTATCACTTCCAAAAATAGTTCCATCATCGACAGACTTTGGCCTGCCGGTAAAGTCTGCATTCCAATTAGACATATGTGCCCCTATACCTACAATTCCATAAATACGTTTATTCATTTTAACCATTTAATTTTCTCCCTCTTCCTTATTTTGTTTTTGGAAAAATATATTATTTCCCAACAATCCGGCCATCAACATACTTTTATTTTTACCTGTTATTTTTTCATTTGTTTCATATCCTTCTATCATGGCATAAGCATTTTTAAATCGAAAATTTCCAAGTGTAATTTCATGTCCGTAAGTTTCAAATAAATCTCTTATTCGGTCTTTTAATTGTGCCACATTTTTTACTTTAATAACTGATTCAGCCATACCATAGTTTTTATTATGTGATTCCGATTTTGTTAATAAATAATAGGCAACCTGTCCTGTTACAAAGAAAAACTCATTATTATTTTCACATGTTACAAATGCATTTCTTTCACTTAATTTCTCCTGCAAACTAGAGTACATTTCACCAATAATATCCGCCACATCTATTTCCTCCTTATAGTTTTCCCTTTCAATCAATGCTAATCGGAAATTATATGCATCGGCAACTTTTGAATAATTTAAACCTTTGAATGTTCTTAAAAGTTGGTTTTCAATTAGTTGCATTGAATACTTTATTACAAAGGGTTTTATGTTATAATTTGTGCTTTTATAAATATAGTCGTAAAGTGCCTGTCTCACTAAAATATAAATAGACTGCATTTCACTCGTAAAAACAGTTTCATTCACTTTTGGAATTTCATCCCCAAGTAAGCCACCTTGCAAATATTTATTAAAAAAGAGATAGCTAATCTGGTAATGTAATTCACTTGGCTTTTTAATAACATCATAGTGTTTAAGATGAAATTCCCCATCTGTTTTCATTCTTACACGCAAGGTGTTTTTTATTGGCATATTAATTGTTTCATCTTGTCCAAATGGAACATTATCAAAATAATTAACACTACCTTTTCCATTTACAGAAAAGTGATAGGCCGCATTTGCAGTTTGACGTTTTGATTCTTCCCCAATATTAACCCCAAATACATCATCGAAATTTCGAATATGAACTTTATATTTACCCTGCTTTTCTAGCCAGCCATATATATCCTTCATTATTAATGCATCTTCAAGGGTTACCCTTGTCGGTACCTTTGCCTTCATTGTTTTTAATTCAAAATAGGGCTTTTTTGCATTCATACTGATATCGTATGCGGGAAGACCAACTATTTCTCCCTGTTTTAGTTGATTATATTTGTTTACATTAAATATCCTTGGTAAAATATATAGTAGATATTCTAGTTCATAAATTTTAATACTCTTCTCAAAGAAAACCTTTACATAGTTCTTCACTTTATGTTGGTTTGCTAAATCCTCTGCATAAACAATAAAGTCTGAAAAATACCTTTTCCAAAATTGTTGTATTTTCTTTATTTCTTCCCCCCGTTTCGGAGAATCCAAATGTTGTAACAAGATTGGGAAATTTTCACTAAAAAATTTGTCTCGTGCCCTTTTTTCTATCTCAAGGTGCTTCTTTTTTCTAAAGGTTAATGGGTATATTTCAAATAATTGGTTTTCAAGATTAGGTATAATTTCATTGTAAATTTGTTGAATTTTTTCATTCATTTCCGATATTGAAAATTTATCTGTTTCTCCAAACATATTTTTCCTTTTTACAAATAATGTTAAATAGTTTGTTGAATGGACCTTATTCTTATTTTTGGACTGGTCAATTGATTTGTTTGTGTCTTTATTTAACATAACACTATAATAATCTCTCTTTTTGAACCAATCCCTTAATATAAAATTAGAAATATCCTCTTTTTTATCTACAACAAGAAATTGGCCATCTTTAATATTTTCATCGATAGTCTTTTCATAATTAAATTTGAAATAAATACCTTCATCAAGACTATGATTATCAAAATGAAACCCTGATTCCTGACCTCCTATTCTTTTAGTTTCTTCATTAACAATTTTTAATAATGGCGTTAAATCCTTTATCATATCATCTCTCCTTAGATAAACCTTGCCATACAAAAGCCAGCTCCAAGGCTTGAGCTCTTCTCTAAACATCCAGCACCGAGCATTGTATAAGCTAATTTTTGTGAGTTAACTTCATTACTAATTTCCATCTTTACCTTATGGCCTAACAATTTAACTCCTTTATAATTAGTTACAATCGGTTTTTTGTTCATAAATTCTAGATTCACAATTAAATTGTTGCTATTTATTTCCTCGCCATTGAATTGCTTATACTTTTTTTCCGCATTACTGCCTATTCTTTCGATAAATAAATCTAAATCATCTGATTGCATCCAAGGTTTATTATCTACTGTAACAATAGCAGGAGTTACAGTGTATAAACTTTGAATTATTCGTTTAGAAATAGTTCTAATTTCAGTTGCAATAGCCTGGAATAGACCACCTTTTATTTCCCTTAAACACTCTCTAAATATTTTAATAAAATTCTGATCTAGAGAACGAATCCTAAATACATATACACTACCCGATTTGTAAACTTTTGACTTTACTTCGGTTGGATATAAAGAACTAAAAGAATAATTCTTTAAAATAGATTTCTTATGCAAATCCCTTAATTCCTTATTTAATAGCATCGACTTGTGAATAAATTTTCCTAACAGTTCTTGCAGATCCTGATAATAAATGTCCTCTTTAACTAAAGTTGTCACTGTAAGATCAAACACCTCCACGTTATCCCTCCTTGTATATTATATTTAAGGTTTTAGTCTTCCGACCTTGAAAGGAAAACCTTATGAACCTAAAGTTATTTCCTATTAGTATTTCCTCAATTACTTAGAAAATTTACTAAATGGATTCAGGGATGGATTGTTCCCTTCTTGGGTTAAAAACGCATAATTGAAAAACTAATCCCTTTTTTTCTTTATTTTTTTATAACTAATTGGTGGTTAAATCAACCTAAAATCACTTACATAATTGGGTACAAATAAAATAATAATTTATCGGTAGATCCGCCTTCACCATGTAGAATGCAATATAGTCAACAAACTAAAAGAACTTTTATTTCCCATTATTCCTTCTACCTAATTTATAATGTAATGGTACTTTGTACTTGCACCAAAATATTAATTGTAAAGTATAAGATTTAAATTTACCTAATGGTGAAAGCGCTTAATATTTTAAAAATAGAGAATAATACCTTCACAATATAAATCTACCATATTTTTCAAATTACTTCTAGAGAACTTATGTTTGATTTACTCTTTTTTGTAATCCTGATAAATAAAAGTTGATTTAAAAAGGGGAATACATTCCTCAACTGTTGAAAATAATAGAAAAAACCCTTGATTATCCAGAAAAAATATTGAAAAGTAATACATACCCCTTGCATATGGATGCGATTACTATCCCAATTTAAAGAAAAAGAGTTTTTTCAAATTTTTTTGATGTTTTAAAATTATTTAAAAGGGGACTTAGAGGCATACAATCAAAAGTTTAATAAAGAATGATGAATTATAGCATGAATATATCGTAGTAGCAATTTATGAAGGCTCTAAGTTTATTTAATCATTTGATGAATTAGATAGAATAGATGTTTTGAATTTTTTAGGGAGGTAATTATTTATTGCCCTTAACGAGTCTCAAAAGGCTAATTACAATTGTTACACTTATCATTTCGGTTATGAATGACCTATACCCAGCTGAACATTATGAGAAAATCAAGGAAAATTTTAAAATGGGGATAGTTGATGAATTTATTATTAATTAAATTCAATTGAAGAAACATTAAATTTTTTCCATGAATACGTCTTAGAACAGAAATTAAAATATTCGGATTTATTATTGATAGAGGACACTATTAAATAAATGATACCAAAAGTCAGACAACAGTTAGGTGAGGAATCAAAGGAATTTTCAACCATTCAAATGAATAGAATAGTTTACTAGGACTTTATTTAAACCCGAATGGGGTGAATTCATGGATATTTTATTTGCTATCGTTGCAGTATTTTTTATGTTATTATTTTTAAATTCGATTCGAGCAATTGTCAAGAAAGACAAAGATGCCCCGATGTTTATCTTATTTACATCATTGCTATTTGGGGGTTTATTTTGGATGTTGCTCTATGTTTTGTTAACGATGGTGTAAGAGTTTTCTACAATATTTAAATTTAGATTATTTACCTCTATGATGGAATTATTTAATTTCCTCCCACTCATTCTGATTACCCGAATCACCTATTCAAGCCGGATATGGGGCTCTAATGAACCCCCATCAGATGGCTTGAAATTATTACGTGTATTAAAGGATGAAATTAATAATCGGAAAAGCATGTTTGCTCCGTAGCCATTCCGGGCGCAAATACAATCATAGTAGTTACGCCCACTTAAAATGTCGCCTGAAATTACTATGATTAATCGTAAATCACATATTTCCCATCTTCTTTCAATTTTTGCAAAGAGGTGAGCATATGATTGATTTCCTCATCCGTGTGTCTTTCCCATGAACCTAATTCAGCAATTATTTTCAAAGGAGATTTAGATCTGTAAGAACGTGTAGGATTTCCTGGAAACCTCTTATCAGTTAAATTCGGATCGTTTTCAAAATCGCCCAACGGCTTAACAATATAAATTCTCTCTCTTAATTCAGATTTGGCTAATTCAGCACCCCATTTGGCAGCATCCAATGTTGCCGTAAAATAAATATAGTTTGATTTTTTATCTTGAAAATTTGATAGATGTTGCGCCTCTAATAAATCCCCAATTTGCAATTCTACCTTAGTCCCATGAAAAAAGGGACCATTATCCAAGACTTCTTTTTTGTCATTCATACGAATACACCCCTATATTTTAAATTTGTATCTTTTAGTATAAAGCCTATTTTTTTGAAAAAACAGTCTACAAATTACAAAAATATAGTGGTATAATAAAAGTAGAGGAAATGACGTTCAGTTTCATCTATGTTTTCACAGTTGTTTAACTATAATCTGAGATTTTCCGCATTTGTTCCGCTTCAATTGCCTTGTTCTCGACCAATTTCTAATACTATTTTGACAGCTTCCATTTAGTAGACACGATGGTCCCCCCGTTTGTAATTTCTTTATTTAACTATCATGCTATTAGAGCGTATTAATGGTGCAATACTTTAAGTAGAACTTGCCCCCTCCGCACTCTCTTCTTTTTTATTCAAATTCATAATGACAATCCCGCCAATAATGATGATTAAACCAATTATATTTATCCCAGACATTAGTTCATTAAACAAAAACAATCCAACTAATGCAGCACCAGCTGTTCCAAGTCCTGACCAAATACTATACCCAACGCTTAATGAAATAGTTCTTAAGGCAAAAATAAATACAGTAAACGATAATCCATAGAAAAAAATTAACAGAATACTCGGGATTATCATGGTAAAACCTTCAGACAATTTCAGAAATGTTGTTGCAATAACTTCAAATACTATCGATAAAAGTAAAAATAAATACCCCCGCATAATTTTTCACCCCTTTTAAATTCTCATTAACACAATTCCCACTATTAATAATGTAATACCAATTCCAGTTTGCCAGTTGATTTTTTCTTTAAAAAATGTAACACCAATAATGGCCGTTAGAGCCGTTCCTAATCCACTCCACACTGCATAGCCAAAGCTAAGAGGGATGGAGACAAGGGCTAGAGACAAAAAATAGAATGAAGTAATATAGCCGACGGTAATACCAATTATTGGTAGTCTGCTTTTAACAATCGTCGTCAACTTCATCATGCTAGATCCAAATACTTCCAAAACTATTGCTCCAATTAAATAAATCATCCCCATTTAAGTATTCTCCTTTTCTAATGATTCACGGGTATGTTGGACAAGGCCCAATTTTCATCTAGTGATTCATCTATAAAAACTAGATACCATCACAGACCCTTGATGTTCCTATTGTAATGTTTGATGGATTGGCTGAATAATTCAGTGAAAACTTCCGAATACCTGCATCATAAACAATTTCTTTGGCATCGATATTTTATTCACCCTATAAGACTCCTTTACTGTACTGAACAATCGGTATAGTAACAATAACAAACATATTGATTGATGCCAAAGTTTATCCAAGTTTAACCAGATACTTTACCCCAAATGTGACAAAAGTGGAAATATCGTTAAAACTGGTGGATATATTTCATAAACTAGCGGATATATTCCATAAATCGGTGGATATACGATACTTTCTGGCGGATATATCATTAACAAAAGTAAAACAAAATAAAAAACAATTCACATTAAATTTAACAAGGAAAAAGGAGCTAGTCTTAGCTCCTTTTATAGATCACACTTGTACCTCTTATTATTGAAGTCCCCTACTAAATTTTTCTCCCGATAATATATACTAGTGATCAACATTCACTCCGCATTAACAAGCAGTGTCTTCACCCGCACGCCACATATCAATAGTTTTATGAATAAATTGTTCCAATCCCGTATTTTCAATCTTTATTGACTTTCTAACACGAATGCAACCCTTTCCATAGTTATATCCCTTTAACAGAGCCCCTGCATTTTCAATTTTATCTATCGTGCCAACATAAAGGCTGACATAGTGTTTTTGTGCATTTAATGCAAAGACATAGATATCATCTTTGCCATAATTCAACATCTTATAGCGAATCACCTCTTCCAATTCGGGTGCATAGGTAACAATCATTTGTCGAATCGCAAGAAGTTTCTCTTTTCGCCAATCGTCTTCAAGCAACTCTAAATATTCCTCAGCATTATTTGCGTCATATTGCATGTTAAAATCTCACCCCTACATTTTTCAATTTTATTGTTGCTTAAAAAATTATCTTTTTTATATTGCAGTCAATGTTCGTTAAACTTTATTGCCCATTTGTTGAAAAATTCTTTACATATTTATATTATCATAAATTAATATATAAATTGATTCTTATATCAATTTTCTTTTTTAGCTAAAATTCCCCGAACAAAACAAAGGTGGGTATAACGCCAAAATTAGTGGATAAATGAATTTTCACAAAATAGGAATGTATAAAAGTTTAATTTTATGATTGACAGATAGAATTTCCCCTGTTATGGTACTATACATGGGTATATAACTATAGATGCAAATGATTATAAAAAAGGGGGTCGTTCATTGACGAACGTTTTTAACGCAAATAAACCTATTTATATTCAAATTCGTGAATTAATTGAAGATCAGATTATTAATCGGCAATTAAATGAAGATGAACAAGCACCTTCCATCAACCAACTTGTCAATTTTTATAAAATTAATCACATTACAGTTTCAAAAGGAACAAATCAATTAGTAGAGGAAGGAATTCTTTATAAGAAAAGGGGGTTAGGAATGTTTGTCTCCAAAGGAGCCCGAGAAAAAATACTAAAAAAACGGCGCAAGACTTTTATTGAAGACCATATTGTCACACTTGTGCAGGAGGCAGATAAATTAGAAATCAGTCCTGAGGAAATACTTACCTATATTAAAAATGTAAAAGGAAGTGACAGAAATGAATCTTAAGGTTGAAAACCTATATCTCAATTATGGACGTGATAATGTACTCAACAACATGAATTTTGAAATAAATGAACCAAAAATATATGGTCTACTGGGAAGAAATGGTGTTGGTAAGACATCTTTACTCTCCTTAATCGCATCCTTTCGCGAACCAACCTCTGGTAAAATTTTAATTAATGGTGAGGAGCCTTTCGAGAATGCTAATTTAATGCAAAAAATTACCTTTATGTATGTAAAAGATTTTACCGGAGAAACGGACTCTCCCACGAAGACATTACAATTCATTAGTCGATACCGACCAAATTTCGACTTGGAATATGGAATGGGTCTGTTAAAGAAATTTAAGCTAGAAGGAAATAAATCAATTGCTAAACTATCCAAAGGGAAACAATCCGCATTTAATGCTGTCGTTGGATTAGCAAGTCGCTCCCCAATCACGATTTTTGATGAGGTGTATCTTGGAATGGATACAGTTGCCCGAGACATATTTTATAAAGAGATTTTAAAAGATCAACAATTACATCCTAGAATAATTATCCTTTCAACACACCTTGTTTCTGAAATGGATTTCCTCTTTGATGAAGTAATCATCATTAGTGAAGGGAAAATTCTCCTTAGGGAGACCTATGATGACTTAGTGGACCGTGGTGTTACACTTACTGGTAGTATCAAAAATATCAATGCTTTTGTTGAGGGTAAAGAAATACTTAATGAGGAACAATTAGGTGATACAAGATCTGTAACACTTTATCGGCAATTGAGTAAGTCGGAAATATCCAATGCCAAGGCGATAGGACTTCAGATTGGTTCCGTCTCACTCTATGACCTTTTTATCCATTTAACAAAGGGGGATGAATAAAATGCAGAAACCGAACTCTTTTATAAAAATTGGGTTAGATTTGTTTTATATTCAATTAACTTGGACACTTTGGGCACTTGGAATTTTCCTTTTAATTAATATTGGAAGACTTATTTTTCTTGATTATGTTGATTCATATTATAGTGGTGGCTACATAGCTGCTAATATTTATATGTTAGTCATTGGAATTATTGCTATCAATTATTTACCATATTTCGTGGAAAATGGCATCACCCGTAAAAATTTCTTTGTAGGAAATGTACTAGCGGGTATTGGTTTGTCCATTATCACCCCAATTCTGATTTATATCATTAGTTTTTTGGAGAAAATAATGATACATCAATTTACTTCTGTCGTCCTCCGGGATGATTCTTTGGAAATGGCTGTACACGAAGTGACTGAAGAAATTGGCGGGAATTTTATTGGGGAAATTATTCAATCAATCATCTTAACCCCTTTTATAAATCCGGATAAAAGTTTGATCTTATCACTAGCATTATTTACTTTACACATTTTCATGTTTTATATCATTGGTTGGTTAATTGGAACAGCATTCTATCGTCTTAGAGTAATTGGTGGACTACTGTTTATTGCGATTTCCATACTGCTCATATTCATTAAAGATTCGATGATTCGAATAGTAATGGACATACCACTATTTCAAAATTTTACAATGTTAGCGGTTGTTCCGGATTCTTTAGCATTACCACTGTCTTTAGGTGTTGTTTTAATCTCGATTATGCTTGTATACTTATTAACAAATCGTGCTCCGATTAAAATTTAAAAACCTTTTTGAACGAGGCTATGACTAGCTTCGTATTTTTAAATAGGCTTCAATCTGCCATTTTGAGAATCCAATCAATTTTTCATAAACGGAAATATGTATTACGGAATTAATAAGCGTTAGAATTCACGCTTTAGGTGTAGGTGCATAAATATAAGTCGAATAATTTTTTTACAAGGCTGCTATATTGATTGGGACTATTTGAAAACACTACATTAGAATTGATAGAGAAATAATTTTCCAATCAAAATAACATTAATAACAGAAACTTTACTCAGATTTAACCTTTTGTTGTTATGATTTTTATATCTTATTTGAGTAAAAAATTAGGAGGGGTTCAACATGCCAGTTAGTTTACCAGTAGCCATTATTTTTACAATATTAATCATTGCAATCATTATTTTTTCTAAAGTCCGTCGAGTGATAAAATATAGTAGATATGCACCTATAGGTGATGATATTAAAGAAGGTTTTACTAATATATCTGATCAGATTGAGGATTTAGCTGGCGGGGCTGATAGCTCTAAAGGTACTGATGCTTTAGGTGATAACGAAGAACCAGATGATTAATGGATCCTCTAGGTAATTTCCATAAAAGTTAGTTGGTGTCACATCAACTGACTTTTCTAATTTTATAAGGTGCATATAGTAAGGCTAAAATTAAAATTATCCCAAAATATCCAATTACGGGATAAAAGTAGGCAACTAATTCGGTAAAGCCGATAAAGCTTGCGAAAAAGCCAACAACTGTAGTCACGATGATTGGTACATAGGTTTTGTTATTTTCCATTGGAAAAAATCTTGCAACAAAGGCGTAAAACAAACTGACGCCTGTATTAAAAATCATGCCAAATAAGATAATAGACATGACATTTCCTAACAATGGGGAAATTTCGTCGAATAATTTTAATAAAGGCATGTCAGCTAAGGCAATATCATTAATTCTAGAAAATATAGCTAAATTTGCAACCATGATAAGTATACCAATTCCTACACCACCTAAAAAACCGCCAATACCAGCAACTCTCTCACTTCCCTCAGCCCCTCCAATGACAAGTGACATCCCGGCACCAGCAGTGATATTAAATGAAACATAATTCACAGCTGAAATAAACCAGTTTGGCAGTGTGGAAGGTTGGCTTATGGCTATTTCGTTTAATTCTGACCATGATAAATTCATCGTCATTAAACTATAAATCGATATAACAATCATCATCACAAATAAAAACGGTGTTATACTGCCAATAATATTAATGACTTTGTCAATATTTAACATCATCGTTAAAATGATAAGAATCACTAAAGTTAAGCTACCGACAAATGTGTGGATGTTAAATTGTTGTTTAACGATAGAACCGGCGCCGGCTATCATGACAACGCCGACACCGAATAAAGTGAAAACGATCATAATATCAATGACAACACCTAACTGTTTCCCATAAATTTTATAAATGGTTTCTTCGTGTGAGGTCGTTTTTAATCGACTCCCAACCACTGTTAAATTCATTCCTAAATAAGAAAATAGGGCAGTACTAATGAGTACCCCGAAAATTCCTAAATAGCCAAAACTAGTAAAGTATTTTAGAATTTCCTGACCAGAAGCAAAACCTGCACCTACGATTACTCCGACAAAGGCACTAGCCATTTTTAATGATTTCCACATAAAGCCCTCCAGATTCCAATGGTTAATATGAGTTTTCTCACCATTTAAAACAGATGACATATGTTTATGCATTAGCTTGAGTAAATATTTTGCTTTTTAAAGTGTCATCCTTTGACGTTATCGAATCTTTACGTCAGTTGATATCATTTTTTTTTTTGACCGATAGGGACCTCTACCTTTTAATTTTAATCCCATCACCATCAAAACCCTAATGGACTGCTCCCTGTCAAGTAGACAGTGAAAAAGTAAAAACTATACCACCGCCCGATATGCTCCCCACATTGTAGACAGATAAATTAAATAAAACGCGGGGGTGTATAACGTTTGAAATAATTTAAAAAACCGATATCATCTTTTTGAGATATCGGCATTTCAATTTATATTTGGGGAACTTTTACACTGGTGTTGGTTCTTTTTTGAATCGATCAAATCGCAATGGATCAGTCGGTATTGTTGTCTCTTCTTGACCCGTTAACAATTCTTCAACAATTTTTCCTGTGACAGTTGCTAAACTAATGCCGTCCCCTTCATGTCCAGCAGCAATATAAAATCCTGGCATTTCGTCTACTTCCGAAACAATTGGTAAATGATCCTCTGTAAATGGACGGAATCCCGTATAAGAACGGATAATTTTAAAATCATCCATCTCAGGGAAAAATCGTAACGCCCTTTTTGCGATTGTTTGGACTACTTGAATATCTATTGAACTATCATAGCCTACAAATTGACGACTACTGCCTATGAGGAAGTTTTGGCTTTCTGTCGGCTCTAACACAAGGGCCACGCCATGTTCTGCTGTTCTTTCGTCGGCAATTCTTTTTCTACCAAACTTGTTCATTAAATAACCAAATTCCATCACATTGCGCATCATCACTGGTTGTTGACGAGATCCTACTAAAATATGTCCTTTTCTCGGGACAATTGGAATATCAATATCTAGCATCTTCCCTATGAAAGGTGCCCATACACCTGCGGCATTAACTACTTTTTTCGCCACGACATTACCAGTTGACGTTTCAATCGTGTAATCATCAGCCTTTGTAATATTAGTTACTTCAGATTGGTCTTTTACTTTTAAGCCATATTTTCTCGCTTTATCTACTAAAGAATAACTGAATAAGTACGGGTTAATTAATGAATCTGTTTCACATTCTAATCCACCTGGAATATCATCCGCAAAAAATGGGGATTCATTTTTTATATCTGTTGGATCTAACACATTAAATTTTAATCCTGCTTCGCTTTGGGTTTTTACCCAATCCCTAGCTGCTTCCATTTCTTCCTCATTATCACAAACTAGAATACTACCACTTGCACGATATTCAAATGGAATTGATAATTCTTCCTTTAAATCCACCGTCAATTCCTGACTTTTAAGTGACATCAAACTATCAAATCCAGGATCCTTATCAACAATGGTAATATTTCCATCACATCGGGAACTTGTCCCACTCGCAATATCACTTTTTTCAATTAACACACAGTCTAATCCTGCTTTTGCCGTATAATAAGCGATGGCACAACCGACAATTCCACCACCGATTATTGCAACTTCATAACGTTCGTTACTCATGATTACCCCTCCAATAAAACGGAATTTAAAATCTTTCTATGATTCTAACTTAATTTTACCATAAATGGAGCACATTTGTGTTAAAATATAAATGTCTTTATATTTATGTTAACTTATAGTA
>DKGO01000229.1 GCA_002453315.1 Caryophanales bacterium UBA6768
GGCTCTGTTAAAGTTTGTTGTTGATAACAATAATCTTGCTTGGCTTCAAATCCAAGAAGGCATCCATCCTCAAAACAACAAAGTCACTATTAAAGACTTGATTATTCAGGGAAATCTTATACAAAACACAGAAACATATGATACACTAAGATTAAGTAAATTCACCGTATAAAATATATTTTATACGGTGATACGAACGGGTCATATTAATATGAAAGGAATTAGGGGTGATTAGATGAATAAGTATCTTCTTCATTGGCGACTATTAGTATTAGCTATTATGACATCTCTTCTTTTGACTGAAACAATAAGCTCAGAAGCCTTTTTAGTAATGATGGTTGGAATTATTCTCTTCGTGGTTATACCCGAGAGTGCAAATGCATTAATGAACAAATATCGAAAAGAAAGTCCATAATTGGGCGCAATTGTTGCATAAGGAAACCTATACAACCATAGGAACTCCCAGTAATTGGGAGTTCCTGCCTTTTTGTAAATAAACAATTTTGAACTTTTACAGGGCCATACATTAAAGAGAAAACTTTTTAGGAATCAATTTATACAATGAATAATCTATGATAATAATATTGATAGGATTCTTCAACAAACTAGCTAGATTGTTGTAATAATTTAAATTTTTTAAAAGTATAAGGGGCTGTTTATTTATGGGGAATACGCTTAATCAATCTGTAGAATTACAGTGGTATAAACAAGAATTTTTTAAACAACTAAGGAATTTTGAATTGCCTGAAGAGAAAGCACAATTTACAGCATTTCCAGTTGATTTATTGGAAGGGTTAGTAGATGGGCAATATCCAATTGTAATACTAAATAAAAATGAACCAGTTGGTTTTTCTTGCTACACTCAACCAACAGAGTAAAGGAATATTCCGATAACCCTCATGCCTTGTTATTAACTGCATTATCAATAAACTATTTGCAACAAGGTAAGGGGTTTGCAACAAAAGGAATGAATCTGCTTAAAAGCTTTATTAATCAGGAACTGCCACAATACGATGAGATTGTATTGGCAGTTAATCATAAAAACATTCCAGCTCAAAAACTTTATGAAAAAGTTGGTTACCGTGATACCGGTAGAAGGAAAATAGGTAAACTAGGCGAACAATTGATTTTTAGCACCTCCGTTTAGAGGTATCAACAATCAGGCGCGATTATGTGATAAGAAAACCAAAAAAGGAACTTGTCTAAAGGGGTCTGTTTGCTTGTTAATTTAATTGTAATTGTGGTGTGAATCCAATTAAAAATATCCCGATAATAAGGGCTGATATTTCTAATTCTATTTAACCTTTTGTACTTAAAAACCGAACCTGTTAGCATAAAGACTATGGGCTTTTTATTTTTATCGTCCTTTTCAAGCTGGGTGTGACAAATTTCAGGCAATTTTTTATATGGAGTACAGCGGTAGGTTTTAGTTATTTATCATTTTCAGTACTTTGTCTAGGTTTTGTATTTTTGCGGCATTAAAATAACTTGCAAATGGACAACCAATATCCTGCACCCGATTTACTACGTTTTCAATTGTAAATTGATCCGGAACAAGCCCATTTTTTACCTCATTCCAATAAAGGGGAACGGCAACTGTGGCATCCCTTGTTTTCCTTGGTGAATATGGGGCAATGATTGTTTTATCCTTTCCATGCTGAACATAATCAATGTATAATCGTCCTTCTCTATTTTTCTTTAATCGCTCAGTTGTAAACAAATGTGTATAAGCATTTTCTACCGTCCATGCAATCGCCTGTGTAAAAAGGGCTGTTGCATTGTAAGTTATGCTACCCTCTTCAATCGGAATATGGATTTGTAGACCTTTATTTCCGGAAGTCTTAACAAAAGAAATTAAATTCAATTCATCTAATAAAGGTTTCAATATTTGGGCGGCTTTAATCGCTAAATCAAAACTATCTCTGTCAGGTGGGTCTAAATCAAAGACAATTTCATTTGGGTAATTACTTCCTATCGTTTGAAAAGGCACATGGAATTCAACTGCCCCATGATTTGCAAACCAAATGAGTACCTCTAATTTACTGCAAATTATTAGTTGATCATTATCTATTTTTACAGAATCAATAAATTCGGGTGCATAATTTGGTAAGTTCTTTTGAAAGAAACTTTCATGTCGAACCCCATCTGGCGCACGGATCACTGTTAATGCCTTTTCCTTTAAAAAGGGTAGCATATAAGGAGAAATTTCCCGCATATAAGTAAGCATGTCTCCTTTCGTTAATCTATTGTCTGGCCAAAAAACTTTTTCTATATTAGTGAATTCGATTTTGGGCGGAATCATTGCCATATCAAGCTTTAGTTGTTGTAATGTACAATCAGTAGGCTTTACGGTAGGCAACAGTTCTCTAAATGCTGGTTCACGCAATTCATCCTTGTATAAATCCAACGTATTTATAGATGCACAAATTGCTGGTAGAAGCGTATAGCCGTTCCCCTGTTTGTTTCCTTCTGATAAAAAAATTTGTTTTAAAGTTTTTATTGACTCATCATTTAGTCCATGTTTACATTTTCCAATTGTTTTAATCATTTTCCCATCATAAACACTAACTGTAAAATACCCGTTTTCCGTATCCAAATGGGTTAGGAAACCTTTTATTGTCCGCCAATTTTTAATTTTGAACCAATCACGATGTTTTTTCCCTTCATAGTAAAGGCTGTTTTTCCTTTTTACAATCATCCCTTCGGCTTTAAAATCAAAAATGATTTGCCACAGTTTATCGAAATTTTCATATGTATCAACTAAATAGATTCTTAAATTCAATTTAGCTTTTCTAAACACATCATTTAGTAACCTCTTACGAACTTGAATGTTATCTTGATAAAGGTCTTCTCCATTTAGTTGCAACAAATCAAATGCCATAAATGTTGCAGGTCTTATTTCCAATGCTTTTTTAATTGACTCTTTACTTTTCATTCTTCCGCGTTTTTGTATTAAAGAAAAATTCGCCCCGAAATGATGATTCAAAACAACTAATTCACCATCAAATTTTAATGGTAAAAAATTAGTAATAAGCGGTTGTTTTGCTTGACAATAGTCAATGACTTCCGGAAAGTAATCGGTTAAGTCTTTATTGTTTTTACTTATAAGTCTGATATTTGTTTTTTCCCAATGTAAAACACAGCGAAAACCATCATATTTCACTTCATACAACCAATCCTGGCCATGTGGGATAGCATCAATTGCTATTGGTTTCATCACATTCATGGGAAAACCTCCTTCTTATAAGATGGCATAATTATAAAAAAATAAACCATTGACAGCATAAAAGTAGTCGTTAACGATAAACTAAGCACAAAAGGAGGACGAACAATGCATACAATGTGGAAAGGAACAATTAGTTTTGGTCTTGTCAATATTCCGGTAAAAATGCATGCTGCAACTGAAAATAAAGACGTAAAACTAAGACAACTACATAAGGAGTGTCAAACACCGATTAAATACGAAAAAGTATGTCCTGTATGTGATCGAGAAGTTAAAACCGAGGAGATTGTTAAAGCATATGAATATGCAAAAAATAAATTTGTGTTGTTAGATGAAGAAGAATTAGAAGCATTAAGAAAAGAACAAACAGACAAAGCAGTTGAAATAATTGATTTTGTAAAGTTAGCGGACATTGACCCTATTTACTTCGAAAAAAGCTACTATTTATCACCTAATGAAGGTGGCAATAAAGCCTACGGTTTATTGCGGAATGCATTAAAGGACACTAAGAAAATAGGAGTAGCCAAGATGATGATTCGTTCAAAAGAACAACTAGCAGTTATTCGCGTTTATGCTAATACTTTAGTCGTTGAAACTATTCATTATCCAGATGAAGTACGGGATGTAAAAGAGGTCCCGAATGTACCTACCAAAGTAGAATCGGTAAAAAAAGAACTTGATACCGCTAAGATGCTCATCGAACAATTAACGACTAAATTTGATCCGGAAAAATACAAAGATGATTATCGAACCGCATTGCTCGAATTAATAGAAGAAAAGAAAAACAAAAAGCAAACAACAACTGTTACAACAGAGGGAAAACCAGGACCCGATTATGAGTCGAACTTAATGGACGCTCTCCAAGCATCTCTAGATCGAGCAAAAAAGGAAGGCCCTAAATCAAATTCTAAAGGGAAAACAACTCCAATGAAAAAGGTTACTAAATAAATATAAAATTGTATTGAAGATTACTCATAAAAGACTACCTATAATGGTGGTCTTTACTATTCATCCAGCCTTTCATTCAGAGTATTATTGCATTTAATAGGACGACACTCGTTTGATTTTTCTATTTTCTCCATTTCTAAATGAGAGAGATGACTTCCCTCATTTGATTTTCCCATTTTCACCATTTCTAAATGAGAGAGACGACTTCCCTCATTTGATTTTCCCGCTTTCACCATTTCTAAATGAGAGAGATGACTTCCCTCATTTAATTTTCCCATTTTCGCTATTTCTAAATGAGAGAGATGACTTCCCTCATTTAATTTCCCCATTTTTACATTTTTCAGAGGAGCTAGACACGCTAGCACACTTGAAATCACGGTTTTTTCTTTTTTCAGAGGAGCTAGACGCCCTAGCACACTTGAAATCATGGTTTTTTCTTTTTTCAGAGGAGCTAGACGCCCTAGCACACTTGAAATCACGGTTTTTTCATTTTTCAAAGGAGCTAGACGTCCCAGCACACTTGAAATCACAGTTTTCCCATTTTTCAAAGGAGCTAGACACCCCTGCACATTTGAAATCACGATTTTTTCATTTTTCGGAGGAGCTAGACATCCCAGCACACTTGAAATGACAGTTTTCTCATTTTTCAGAGGAGCTATACAAGCTCCTTCACTGAAAAAAACAGTAATCTCCCCCTTAATCCTTAAAATCCATGTTAATTAAATCTCGTTTATCTATGATAAAAAAATGTATGTTATAATATTGTCTACCAATCTCTAATTATTACTTATACAATCGTTTTAAACAGGCAAGCATTATTCGACGTTGATTTGTAAAATTAATAAAGATAAGAGTTTACCAACAATAGATAAGAAGGAAATGATTCAATAAATTTCACAAACGCTTAATACTCCAAATCCAATAATCGACTGGGAATACAGTGGCATGTTTGACCCAATATGGGACATTGCCACCATATTTCTCTCATTTAATATGACATTAGCCGAAAAGATGTTAATCTTAAGACACTACTTACAACGTAAACCAACCAATGAGGAAATTCAATGGATATTGCTTCATAAGATTTTCCGGGATTAATTTGGACCTAGTGGATTTATTTTAAAGATGCTAAAGGAAGCAGTTATTTAATAAAAAGAATCAATCGTATTGTTGAAAGAACACATAAAAGTATTCAGCATGATGATAATAACATGTTGTTGTCGTTTAAAAGGAGGAAGAGATCATCGTTATTAGTGTAAAAGATGCGCTTCAATTGCCAATTATGAAACAAACCAATTTAATTGCTGGAGAGCAAGGTATTGACAAACAAATAAAATGGGTAACTGTCGTTGAAGTAATTGAAGATATTGAAAGATTACAAGACGGTGAATTTTTAATCACGACTGGCTTTAATTTGTTAGAAGACCGAGAAAGATTAGATATCTTTCATAATTTATTACGTTCCCGCCCAGTGTCAGCCGTTGCCATTTATACGAGCTTTTACATGGAAAAAATTCCAGGGAGTTTTATCCAATTAGCGAACGAAAACGCCCTACCACTCATAGAAATCCCACTCGATATAAACTTTTCTGAAATAACAAAGGAACTACTACAATATATTGTCAATCAACAGACAAAACTGTTAGAACAAGCCGAACAAGTCCACCGGGAACTGATGGCCTTAATTTTAAATGATCGGAGTTTATCAGAAATAACTGGTAGACTATCAGAACTAACAAATTCTAACATCTATATATTCAATGAATTTTACGGCATCATTTTTAGCAATCAGGAAACTAAAAATAAATCCCAATCTATTTTTATAGAACAAAAAGGTAACATTGATATGAAACCAAAACTTATTTATAGCCTAGAAAAGAAATCGATTGAATATCTTGAAATAGAAAATACTTTATTTACCATTTATCCGATTATTGCAAAACAATCTTGTTTTGGATGGATTGTAATGGAAAAATCAAAAAATAAACAAAATGAATTAGATGAAATAGCAATCGAACGAGCAACCTCTATTTACGCCATGGAATTTATAAAAAAACAAGCGATTGAAGAGACAAAACTTCGGGTACAAAATAATTTATTAGATGATATTTTTACTATAAAATATTCTAACCCTCAGTTCATTATTGACCAAGGAGCTAAATTTAATTATGATTTCACATTATCCCAAAGTGTCTTTCACTTAACCTTTTCTCCCTATGAACAAACGGACATGCAATTACTAGACCGTTTATATCAATTTATAGAACATTTCTTCATTCAAAAAAAACGTCAACATATGATTCAAATGAGACTTCAATCCATTATTTTACTAACGAATATCATTGATGATCAAGACGATGATGATGAACACATGATACAATTAGCTCAAGAATTAAATCGCCAATGGGACTACTATTCACCAAATAATTCACTAGTGATAGGAATTGGCCATACTTACGATAATATTAGCCAGCTGGGAAAGAGTGCCCAAGAGTCCCAGTATGCTAACCAATTAAGGGATTTGGTTGATCCGACAAAACAGATTATTCATTTTAAAGACTTGGGCATGTATCAATTTTTACTTAAAATGCATCGAAATAAAATTGATTTAACTACAATTTATGGAGAAACACTTGGTGACTTACTTTCCGAAACGGGACGTGATATCGATTTAGTTGAAACGATTGACACTTATTTCAGACAAAATCAAAGCATTAAATTCACAGCGGAAAAATTATATATTCATCGGCACACTCTTCGTTATCGACTTAACCAAATTGAAAAAAGAACTGGTCTCCACTTAAAATTAACGGATGATGCTTTCAAATTAAATTTTTGTTTAATGGCATATAAACTAGATACTGTTTTAAAGCAAAATTAAATCGAAATAGAGACAAGGGAGTAAGGCTTGGAATTTCCAGCATGTGAAAAGGCTAGAAAGTATCCATATAATTGGAATGCTATCTAGCCTTTTTTATTTTTCAAGACAAATGACTAGAGGACCTTACTTAAAAATTCTTTCGTTCTTTCCTCTTTTGCATTGTCAAAAATTTCATCAGGAGTGCCAACTTCCACAATATGCCCCTGATCTAAATAGGCAACAACGTCTGCCACTTCTTTTGCAAAACCCATTTCATGTGTCACAACTACCATTGTCATTCCTTCTTGGGCTAGCCCCTTCATAACGGCTAGAACTTCCCCAACTAATTCCGGATCAAGTCCCGAGGTAGGTTCATCGAATAACATTATTTTGGGTTTCATTGCTAATGCACGGGCAATCGCTACCCTCTGTTTTTGTCCACCCGATAAAGTCCTTGGATAAACATTAGCTTTATCTCCTAAGCCGACTTTATCCAACAATTCCTGCCCTATTTTTACCGCATCTGCCTTTGCCATTTTCTTCACATAAATTGGGGCTTCGATAATATTTTCTATTACTGTTTTATGCGGAAATAAATTAAAATGTTGAAAAACCATTCCTGTACGCATACGGACTTTATTTAAATCATCCTTATGTGGATCAATTTTTTTTCCTTCTAAATAAATAGAACCTTTTTCATTAATTTCTAAAAAATTAATACATCTTAATAAGGTGCTTTTCCCAGATCCACTTGCACCAATAAGGACAACCACTTGACTTTCCTTTACCTGAAGGTCAACACCTTTTAGAACATGTAAAGAACCAAAATTTTTATGTAATTGTTTTACATCAATAAACAGTTCTTTGTCACCCATTACGTTGCCCCCCTTTCACTTTTTGATAAATATCGTTCTATTCTATTGACAATAATTGATAGCACTAAAACTAAAAGTAAATAATAAATACCGACGATAATATATGATTCCATGGCTAACCCTGTTGCAGATTGTATCCGTTGAGCACGATTAAATAAATCCTGAAATCCGATAAAAGCAACGAGTGATGAATCTTTAAGGGCAATGATAAATTGATTTCCGAGAGGCGGAATTGCTCTCCTGAGAGCCTGTGGTAAAACAATTCTTCTCATTGTTAAAGGATAGGACATCCCTAAACTTCTTGCTGCCTCTGATTGACCACGATCAATTGACTGAATTGACCCACGGAAAATCTCAGCAATATAGGCACCATTATGAACACCTAAAGCAATACCACCAGAGAGAAAACGACCTAAATCAACAAAGTGGACAAGTCCAAAATATAAAATAAATATTTGTACAACTAACGGGGTACCACGAATTAATGTAATGTAGATATCTGCAACATAATTTAACACTTTAAGTTTGTTTACCTTTAAAAACGCAAAAAATAGTCCAATGACCATTCCAATGACTAAACCTAATACAGTAATTTCAACTGTCGCAATGACTGCATCCTTGTATCCAGGCATTGTTTTTATAAAAAGTTCCCAAAATGTCACTCAATTCCCTCCTATTCTATAGATAGAATGGCGAGTAATGTTTGCCATACTATGAAATAGTGAGTGCGCACTGGGAGGAGTGCGCACACTATTTTGCTTTTATTCTAAAATATTTTCACCAAACCATTTATTACTTAATTCAGCATATGTGCCATTTTCAATAAGTACATCTAAGGCACGATTAATTTCATTTAATAATTGATCATTCCCTTTACGAACAGCTGCACCAATCTCTTCTATCAAAATTAAATCTCCGACCGCTTTAATATCCAAATTATTTTCATCCATTTGTACAAGCCCGACAATTTTATCCGTAAGTACCATATTCAAACGATCAGTACCTGCTGCTAAGTCTTGCAAGGCAATTGTATCTGACTGATAAGTATTTAATTGGTCCTCAGAAATATATTCCAAAACAGTGTCCTCATACACGCTGTCGGAAACAACACCGACTTGTTTACCATCTAAATCATCCCAAGTCAAAATATCTTCATTATCTTTATGCACATAGAAGATTGGACCAGAACGATAATATGGCTGTGAAAAATCGACTACCTCCGCTCTTTCATCCGTAATTGTTAAACTCCCCATAATGACATCAATTCGATCAGTATTAACTTCCTCTAATAAAGCACCGAAATCTTGCGTAAAAACAGGTTCTGGTTCTAATCCCATCTCTTCAGCAATCGCGATTCCGAGGTCTACTTCAAAGCCAGTTTGATTCCCATCTAGATCCTCATAGTTAAATGGTTTATATAAACCACTAGAACCGAACATTAGCACACCATCTTTAATCGTTTCCACGCTAGAAGACTCATCATTTTCTACATTATTATCCGTATTTTCATTATTAGCATTATTATTTGCAGCATCATTGGAATCATTTGCATTGTTGTTCGTTTGATCAGCCCCACCACAAGCAACTAATATACCGATAGACAAGATAGCAATCAACATCATCAACAAATAATTACGTTTCATTTTAACTCCCCTTTTTATTAATTATATTTTAAATAACTTTATATGGACTGGATGACCTTTACTCGTATTTTTTAATTCACCCCCTTTTCATTTTTAAGTCACCTCACACCAATCAACAACCGTTCCAGCAATAATTTTGGCAACTTCGATTATTTTCTTCACTTCTATTTTTTCATTTGGATAATGGGCTAATTCTGTTATTCCCGGTCCAAATACAACGGTAGGAGTATTGGCAACTTGTGTTAACAACCCCCCATCAGTACCCCATGGTGAGGCAACTATTTCCGCCTCCTGATGCATGATTTTGGTAAAATTCCTTTGCAATACATTCATTAAGGGATGATCAAGATCAATTTCACCGGGGACCCATCTCGCACCAAACCATTCAATTTGTACTGGATGTTTCTGAAACCATTCATCCTTTTCCCCAAGCTGTTGAATCCACTGTTCCATTTCCTCCTGGGCATGTTCCAATGTCTCGCCTGGTTCAATCCCAATTCTTCCTTCCAAAATAACGACGTCGGGCACAGACGATGGCCATTCTCCACCTTTTATTGATCCAATATTAATAGGTATTGGCACTGGAATTTCATCATAAAGAGGATCATCAATTCGATCATTTCTAATTTGCTCCAATTGTTTTACATGTTGGTTTACGACAAATGCCTTGTCAATTGCACTCACCCCTAAATAGGGCGTTCCACCATGGGCTGTTTTCCCTGTGACAATTAGCCTAAACCATTTTGACCCCTGTTGCTTCGGAAATATTTTCATATGTGTAGGTTCAGGAATAATCGCTGCATCTGCCTTGTAGCCTTGCAAAATCGCATCAAGTGTTCCCGCTCCCCCGCTTTCTTCCTCTACGACACTTTGAAAAATAACATCTCCTTTCAATGATATATTTAATGACTTTATCGCTTCAATAGCCATAAGTAGCGCAATATTGCCACCTTTCATATCTGTTGAGCCTCGACCATATATATGCCCTGCTTCATTTTTTCCGCTGAATGGTACATCTGTCCACTGTTCCCAATCGCCTTCAGGAACAACATCAACATGCCCATTTAAAATGATAGATTTCCCCCTATCTGTACCTTTCAGTACACCGATGACATTAGGACTACCTTCAAAAGTTGAACGATTAGAGTAGAAGAATTCATGCTCTTTAAGTCGTTCCCCTTTTAAATCCCAAGCGTCGACTTTTAATCCCATATTAGATAATTGTTGGGCGATATATTTTTGTACATCCTGCTCATTTCCTTGTTTACTATCTAACTGCACCATCTTTTGAAGTCGCTCAATATTTCGATTGGCATTTTTATCAATAAATTCATTTAATTTAGATTTTAAATTCATTTTTTCTCTCCTTAATCCCAAAGATTTAAAGATTAGTTGATTATGTAACAATGAAATTAACTTACTAGTACCCTTAAATTCAACATCAAATACTGTTTTAGTAATCGCTTACAAATTACATTTATTTTGTTTTAAAAATTTATGTTTGTACTTTTTTAAAAATTTGTGCGGACTTTAATTTCAATGTAGATGATCTGATATTTTCAGTGGTGCTGCTGTATGTTGAATTACTTCTTCAACAGTATGTTCATTCATCGTTTCAATTAAGTGTAATCCTTGTTTGGTTACTTTTATTACGGCCATGTCAGTTACGATCAAATCGACGCATGTCTTTGCTGTTAGTGGTAATTGACATTGTTCTACGATTTTGGCATTCCCATATTTATCTACATGGTTCATTAATACAATGACTTTTTTTGCCTTTTGCGCTAATTCAATTGCTCCGCCAATTCCTGATACAATTTTATTAGGAACAATCCAATTGGCCAAATCACCATATTGACTCACCTCAAACGCACCCAAAATTGTTACATCTAACAGACCACGACGAATGATGCCAAATGCATAAGTACTGTCAAAATATGATGCACCGGGAATAACAGTAATTGGCAGGCCACCGGCATTACAAATATTTTCGTCCTCTTCCCCTTTTTCTGGGGCTGGTCCTGTACCTAATATTCCGTTTTCGGCGTGAAACATGACCTGTACATCTTGGGGAATATGGTTCGCAACTAATGTTGGCATTCCAATTCCGAGATTGACGACCATGCCATCTTTAATTTCCTTAGCCGCTCGCATTGCGATTAAATCACGTACACTTACTGCCAAACCCATTTCCAATCGACTCCTTCACTTTGAACGATATAATCTACAAATGCCCCTGGAGTGACAATTTCTTCGGGATCTAGTTCTCCTATTGGCACAATTTCATCCGCCTCAACAATCGTTACATCACCCGCCATGGCAACTAAAGGATTTGTATTTCGGGCACTTTTATCAAAAATTAAATTACCATACTCATCGGCTTTTTTTGCATAGACGATGGATACTGAAGCGGTTAGTGGTGTTTCCAGTAAAAATGTTTTACCATTTACCTCAACCCTTTGTTTGTTTTCTGCTACAATGCTATCGACCCCAATGTCAACTAAAAATCCTCCAAGGCCTACTCCCCCAGCCCTCAGTCTTTCAACAAAAGTACCCTGAGGGGAAAATTCAATGTCAAGTGTCCCGGCTGACATTTGTTTTCCCGCATTAGGATTAGAACCTATATGTGAGGCAATCAATTTTTTCGCCCTTTTCGCTGTAATTAATTGACCAATTCCAACATCAGGGAAACCGACATCGTTGCCAATTAATATTAAATCCGTTGTACCATTGTCAAGCAACGCCCTAATAAGCGTGGGTGGGTTTCCTATCCCACCAAAACCACCATACATTAATGTTGATCCATTTTTTATATGTTGTACTGCTTTTTTTACGGTAGTAACCTTATTCATGAAGAAATCTCCTTTGCCACTTGCTCCTCTACTTCTAGCAAACTTTTGAAAAATATCTCAATCAATTGATCAATCTCGGCTTGCACTATCGTTAAAGGCGGAGCAATAATAACTGCATTACTATGAAGACCTTTTTCACCCGAATTTGCCGGGTAAATAATTAAACCATTTTTAAAATTTTGCTCAATGATTTTACCAACAATTTCCATATGCTTTGGAAAGGATTTTTTAGTTATTTTATCTGTTACAAATTCAATCCCTATAAACAATCCTTTACCACGAACATCACCAATTATTTTACTTTGTTGTGCTAACTCGATTAACTTATCCTTCAAATATTTACCAATAATAGCACTATGTTGGATAAGATCATTTTCTTCTATATATTCTAAAACGGCTAATGCTGTCGCTGCCGATTGAGGATTAGCACTTAGCGTGTGGCCACTCATTATTTGCTGGGAGCCCTTTAATATTGGCCCCATCACTTCTTCACTAATAATTGCTGCTGCTATCGGGGTATAACCCCCACTCATTCCTTTTCCCGTCGTCATTATGTCTGGAATGACGCCAAAATGCTCCATCGCAAACATTTTTCCGGTTCTTCCAATTCCCGTCATCACTTCATCTGCAATAAACAAAATATCATATTGTTCACAAACTGCTTTTATTTTTTTAAAATAGTCTTTCGACGGAGTTAATGCCCCACCTGCTGCACCAATAATTGGTTCGGCGATAAATGCAGCAATCTGATCACTACCAATTCGTAAAATTTCCTTTTCAAGCTCATCAGCATAAACATCATCACATTGTTCTATCGTTTTCCCATCACCATCCCGATAATAATAAGGAGCGGAAATGGAAGGGTATTTTTCTAATAATGGTTCAAATAAGGCTCTTCTCCCTACATGACCAGACATCCCCAAAGCTCCAATAGTGATGCCGTGATAACTCATCCAACGGGAAATAATTTTATTTTTAGTTGGTATTCCTTTTTCCTGCCAATACTGTATGGCAATTTTAAATGCCGTCTCAGTTGCTTCTGAACCACTATTGACAAAAAAGGACCAATTTAAATTACCAGGAGTGATTTCACTAATTTTTTTTGCCAATCTCTCAGCAGGTACTGATGAAAATTGTGTCCGATAAACAAATGAAATTTTATTGGCTTGGTCATTCATTGCTTTTATTATTTCTGTGACACCATGGCTAATACTTGCTGTTACGGCTCCGGAAGAACCATCAATATACTTTTTTCCTTTACTATCATATATATAAATACCTTCACCATGAGTTGCAATTGGATATGCTCGGTTTAATAATGGCTTGATTAAGTATGATTCCTCCATTGTCTTCCCCCTTGATAATGCTTCGATAGTCGTAAAGAAAGCGTTTGCAAATTTACCGTTACATTGATTATATCGATTATCAAGCTCGATAACTATTCGACAAGAATATAAAAAATAGGCACTATTTTTATACATGATGTACAATTTTTCGAGATAAGTAGAAATACATTAAAGTCGCTATTCAATAAATTTTTATCTATTTATGCGATAATGGCATTAATACCTCCATTTTAAATGTGGAAAATTATCTATTAACCTATCTTTATCGTATTAAACTACTTGCAACTCAAGGCAATCATCCATATAGTCAAAGTAACAATTATTTTAAGAAATGAGGGAACATATAATGAACAACGGACATCACTCTCCTGTTAAAAGACAAACAAGATTAGAAACAAATAAACTAAGGTCAACCGTCGACTATACGCAATTTGAATTTGAAACAACTGAAGAGGTACCAATTTTACAAAATGTCATTGGACAAGAACGAGGTACAAAAGTAATGCGTTTCGGATTGAATGTCAATAAAATAGGCTACAATTTATATGTTGCTGGTATTTCTGGAACAGGAAAAACCTCATTTACACAATCAATTGTGAATGAATTTGCCAAAAAAGAAGTGACATTATATGACTGGTGTTACGTCTATAATTTTGAAGATGGCTCAAAACCAAAAGTCCTACAGTTACCTTTGGGAATCGGTAAGAGCTTAAAAGAAGACGCGGAGCAGTTGATTGAAAATTTGAAAGTAGACATTCCAAGAGCCTTTAATGAAGAAAGCTATCAAAAAGAAAAAGCAGCGATTATACGGGAATTAAAGGAACAAAGTAGTCGTGTCATGGAGGAACTAAATCATGTAGCAAAAGAACACGGCTTTGTCATAAGACAATCTGGTTCTGGTATTTTAACTGTACCTATAATCGATGGTGAACCAATTACAGAAGAACAGTACCGAAAACTTGACGAAGAGAAATTAAAAGACATTAATCAAAAATCGAACGTTGTACAGGAAAAAATGGTCGATTATCAAAATCGTTTACGTAAACTAGAAAAAGAAGCGAAACAAACCTTGGAAAACGTCGATCAGAAAGTTGCCCTTGCTGCCATTGGTTTTCACATGTTTGATTTAATTAATAAATATCAAGACTGTAAGGATGTTGTTGATTATTTTAAAACCGTTCAAAATGATATTTTAAAAAATATTAATGAGTTTTTACAAAACGACCAAGAACAAGATCAAAATCCTTTAGCCATGATGATGCCAAAAAAATCAAAAGAAAATGTATATACGAAATATGTCGTAAATTTATTAGTCGATAATAGTGAAACAGAAGGAGCCCCAGTTGTTACTGCTGACAATCCCAATTTTTATAATTTAATTGGTAAAGTAGAATACGAGAGCCGCATGGGGGTCATGAGTACTAATTTTACTAAAATAAAGCCCGGATATTTACACCGTGCCAATGGTGGTTACATTATCATTCAAGCAAAAGATATTTTTTCCAGGGCACATGCATGGGAGGGATTAAAACAAGCCCTGTTAAATCAAAGGCTGACGATTGAAAATATTGCCGAACAATCCGGATTGATGGCAACGACGTCAATTAGTCCAGATCCAATTCCACTAGATATTAAAGTAATTATTATCGGTAATCTACAACTATATCAATTGCTTTATCAACATGAAGAAGATTTTAGGAAATTATTTAAAGTAAAAGCCGATTTCGATATCGAAATGAATGCCAATCTCGAAAACATGACACGGCTTGCTAGCTTTATTCATACCCATTGTAATAAATATCATTTACTTCATTTTGATCGGACAGCAGTCGCAAAAATAGTTGAATATAGTAAACGATTAGCTGGACATCAAGATAAGTTATCAACTCGATTTAATGAACAAGTAGACATTATTTATGAAGCTGATACTTGGGCTAAAATGGAAAATGATGATATCCTGACCGAGAAACATATTATGAAAGCCATTTTAGAAAAAGAATATCGAAACAACCTATATGAGGAAAAATTACAAGAAAGTATTGAAGATGGGTCGATTCTCATTGATACGGAAGGTGGAATTGTTGGGCAAGTCAATGGACTTGCAGTTTATAATTTAGGTCAATATAGTTTTGGTAAACCATCGAGGATCACAGCCACAACATTCATTGGAAAAGACGGGATTATTAATATTGAACGAGAAAGTAAAATGAGTGGTAAAATTCATAATAAAGGGGTTTATATTTTAGCGGGATATTTAGGGCAACAATTTGCTCAAGATCATCCTCTATCATTGACAGCCCATCTAGCATTTGAACAATCATATGGTGGGGTTGATGGGGATAGTGCCTCTAGTACAGAGTTATATGCCATATTATCAAGTTTAGCGGGAGTGCCAATCGACCAAGGTTTTGCCGTTACGGGATCAGTTAACCAGAAAGGTGAAATCCAACCAATTGGTGGGGCAAATGAAAAAATTGAAGGGTTTTTTAACGTTTGTCAGCAACGAGGCTTGACCGGCACACAAGGTGTGTTAATTCCTCATCAAAATGTGCAACATTTAATGTTACGGGATGAGGTTGTTAAAGCCGTAGAAGAAAATCAATTCCATATTTATGCGATTAAAACAATTCAAGAGGGCATTGAAATCTTAACAGGTATTGAAGCAGGTCAGAAGGATGAAAAGGGTCATTATCCCGAGGATTCTATCTATGGAATGGTTGCAAAAACGCTAAAAACAATGAGTAAAAAACATCATTTATTAATGGAAAAAAATGATTAATTATATTTGAATCCGAAGCTAGTTAACTGACTTAAAGATAACTAGCTTTGGTTTTTAAAATATAGAAGATGTGGTACATATCCAAATAGTGTATCACCTTCAGGTAACTAAGAATGATGGGGTTATTTATATGATGAAAAAGGGATTAGCAATTTCATTACAAATAGGAATGTTAGGGTATATTATCACCCACTTTTTAACCTCTTTTTATCATATCTCCTTTTTCGAACAACTTTTACCATATTTCGGGTTAATTTTATTCATCTTTTCAGTGCCATATGTTTCAATTAGAAAATTTAAATTACCGTTAACACTCTTAATTGCTGCGATTATTATTCTCACCGTCACTAATGAATCGATTTTCAACGGAATATTAGATGGCTTGCTAGTCATGAGGGAGTTAGTTGGATTTTTAGCGTTTATCCCTTTAATTAGTTGGGTATTACGCGAGGAATCATATATTGAAGATATTATTAGTGTATTTTACAAATTAGTCAATACGAGTCGTAAATTTTACTTCGGAATCGTCGGATTCACCCAAGTTATTGCTTACTTTTTATTATTTGCTTCTATTCCCATGATGTATCAATTTGTAAACGTCATTTTGAAAGACCAAAAAACAATAGTGTGGGAGCAGTTTAAGGGGACTGCATTGTTACGGGGTTTTTCCATGGCCTCTTTATGGGTCATTAGTATTCCAAGTTTTATATTTGCAACAGAAATATTAGGAGCAACATTATCGAAGACTATATTACAGGGGGCTACAATTGCTTTAATTGGGACTACGATTGCGACTATATTTTCTATGATTCAAGAAAGAAAATCCGATGTTCCATTAACACCTGTCTTACAAAAAAATATCGAGAATATTTTAGTACATGCCTCTAATGAAAAATTACGAAAAAGAAATGTGATTGAATTTGCAATTTTATTTTTCTCTTTATTTGGCACTATCTTTTTAATCCATGGATTTTTTAACTTGCGATTAATGCTAACTATTCCAATGACAATTGTCGTTTGGATTGTTACATTTTACATCGTAAAGGGAAGAATGAATAAGTTTGCGTTTATTATGAAGGAATACGTTCAAAAAGAAATGCTTCATCAAGCCTATTCAATGAGCATTATGCTCTCTGTCGGAGTTTTAATTTTTGCATTAAGGAAGACTCCATTTGCAACTGTCGTTATTGATGGACTACACTATTTACAAAATCATCTTCCATTCATTAATCCATTATTTTTGTTACCTTTTATTATTATTTTATTCGGCTTTTTTGGAATGGGACCTTTAACTGTAATGGTATTAGTCGCCGGGATCTTAGGTGATTTGGCCCTTCCCTACCCACCGGAACTACTTGTTTTATCCATCACATCAGGAAGTGCCATTTCAATTTTACTGTCACCATTTATTATGCCTGTCATCGTCTTAAGTGAAGAAAACAAATTAAGTTTGTTTACGAATGGGATAAAATTCAACTGGAAATTTGCTCTTGTATTTTATGTGATCGTGCAGTTGTATATTCAAACTGCTGTCCATCTTACTTAAGATTGGAATTTATCCAATTCTGTTTTTCCAATTCCAATTAAATATTTTAAAATGAAAAAACAGAATAAACCTATATCAATTTTTTCGCAATGTAAGAACATTTATTTCTGAAGGGTTGAAAAGCCTGAATTTCAAAAATGGAATGGCATCACTCGCCCCCAGACCAGCACTTACATATTGTTTTGTGTCATTGTATTCCCCGAGTCCTTTGACACGATTTTGTGGTGGGAAGAAGCTATTTGGTTCATACCAGGGATCGGGAATAAAGATTGCACCGATAAATGGTAGACGGAATTGCCCACCATGATAATGGCCAGCAATTATTAAATCAAAATCCCGCCATACTGTATGAGGATCTGAGTGAATAAATTCCACTCTTGCATCTGGTACAGGAAAATGGTTTAATGCAATGATGACATTTTGATTATCGAAAATTTTTGATTCCATCATATTATTCCATAATTTTTGTTGATACCCTTTATATCGTTCATTTGTCGGATGAAGTGCTTGAAACGAACCATTAGTCTTGCCAATATGTTCAGGATTTTTAATGATGCCCATTTCAAAATCTACAAAATAAATGATTGCACCATCCTTCCTAAGTGTTGTGAAGGATTCTAAAAAAGTGGCACCCCTTTTTTCTATTCCTTTCACAAAATTACTTTTTTCAAAATTAGGATGATAAATATAACTGGCTGGATCAGCATTTCCCGGGACAACTAACACATTTTCATTATTATCAAGACCGTCTAATATAGAATAAAACGGAGCATAATTTGTGCTATTTCGATTATTCAACATATCACCTGTAAAAACAATGACATCATATCCGAGTGAATTAATTTTATTTAATAGTCGTTTTTGATTTTTTCCAAACCTTTTTTTATGCAAATCAGAAATCTGCACAATTTGAAAACCTTCTAATTGAGGTGGTAAATCATCAATAAAAATATCCTCTTCCACAACGATAATACGGAAGTTATCCCAAATAGTGTAAATAATTAATATGATAAGTACTATTAATATACTACTTAAAAAGAGTCTTAATCCTTCCATATAAAAACCGCCTGCCATTTTAATTTAAGAAATTGCCACCTTAATAATCCTATTATATCCTCATTTCTTGGAAACCCCCCACCAAACTAAAAAATGACTTCCTTGAAATCACCCTGCTTTTTCCTTTAAAAAATGTTATGTTTTTATTTAATAGGATTTTTTCACTTTTTACCTAATTTGTACTTGGGAATAGAAATTAAATAAAATAAAATTATACACCCAAGGCATATAAGAACCTAATAAATTTTTAAAAAATACAATGTTAATTCCAATGACAAACCCCGATATAAGAGTCAAAAAGATTATTATTTTATCAATACTTTCTTAGATAATTGCGTTTCCTAATATTTTTACCATTATTTCTTTATTTGGATAATCGGATTTTTCAAATTGTTTTATAACCTTATTAACATCATAATTAACCCTAGCGATTGAAATATCACAGTTACCTTCGTTTATTTCAATGACTGCATACGATGCTTTATTCAAACCATCAAATGGCAATCCAACACTTCCTGTGTTTACCACGCATTTCCCATTTATAAATCTAACAAACGGCCTATGGATATGCCCATAAATAAATATGTCTGCATCATTGGTTATAAGTTTTTCATAAACTTTTTCATCACTTTCATCTGGTTGAACAACGTTGAATAAACTAGCAGGTGTTGCATGGAATGCATGAATTTTAATTGAATCAAATTTTAACGTTAATTCTTCCGGTAAATTTTTAAGATATTCCACACTTTTATCATCCAATTTTGAAACAGACCAATCATGTTCTTTACTCATCATTGGACGAACATCTTCAGGTACTTCTCCTTCCTTGATGCCCCGGACAATCCATTCATCAGCATTTCCTTTTATGACATTAGTATTTAATGACCTTACCACATCGAGTGAACGTTTTGGCTCTAGCCCCCTATAGCAAATGTCGCCAAGTACGATAATTTGGTCAATAACTCTTTTCTTTATATCCACAAGTACTGCATCTAACGCAATTGCATTACCATGAATATCTGAAATAAAGGCAAGTTTCATTCTATAAGCCTCCTAAACTAATACCCTGCTGTTAAATTATCAGTGCCTAAATAGCAAGATACAAACAACTGTAATAAAAACCCACTTACTTACCACCATAAAATCCACTGTTTTTTTATGTTTAAACCTAAAAGATTTTTGTTGTACTATATCCAACCATGCTTATAATTCTATCAACAGTAAGTTAAAGATCTTCAAATGTTATTATTTTGCCTTCCTCAAAATGTTTCTTTATTACTATATTTACAAACGAGTCAATAGTTTCGTGGGACCCATTAGCAATTACCTAATATAGTTTATAACCAAGCAATTGTTTCATAACAATATATAAAAATATTTATCATATTTTTACTTTTCTAAATAATTT